>JAIFLC010000056.1 GCA_020049295.1 Bacteroidota bacterium | reverse complement strand
CGATAAACATTACTAAATCAATATTTACTCTATACGAAAAATCTTGCAACCATTTGTTCATTACAAAGTAGGATAAAGGCCATGAAATTGCTGATGCTATAACAATTAATTTCAAGATTTCTTTACAATAAATAAGTATAATATTAAATGATGTTGAACCAAATGTTTTTCGAATTCCAACTTCTTTCTTTCGTTGTTCTGTCATAAATGAGATTAATCCTAATAATCCAAGAAATGCAATTAAAATTGATAAAATTGAAAACATAACAAATACGCGGCTAGTTCTTTTTTCTGATTTATAGAGCGAATTTATATGATCATTAAAAAAGAAATACTCAAATGGATAATCTGAAGTAAAGCTTTCCCAAGTTTTTTGAATATTATTAATTGTTTGGATTTTGTTTTCTGGTTCAATTTTAACACAAACAGCACCTTCCCAGTTTCCTGGCATTAATGTAAAAACTGCCGGTTCAATGGGAGTATGAAGAGATTTAAAATTGAAATTTTTAACTACTCCGATAACTGTTAATGGTGCAATTTCTGTTTCGCTGCGTGGATGTAAAATGTGCTTTCCAATGGGATTCTCAAATCCAAGAGATTTTACAGCAGCTTCGTTAATAACGATAGCCTGCGAATCGGTTGGAAAATCGGGCGAAAAGAACCTCCCTTCCACCATTTCAAAACCAAAAACTTTTTCATAATCGAAGCTAATCCATGCCTGGTTTAAAAGATATGTATTGCTTGTAGGTTCGCCCTCTAAGAAAAAAGCATTATTCGAGAAATTTTCACCAGGATACGTATTTGCATTTGATACACTTATTACATTTGGAAGAGTTTTAAGATCTGCCTTAAAAGCCTCCATTTGTTTTTTAAGGGCATCTGATCGCCTGATCATAACAATGTTTTCTTTATCAAAACCTAAGTCCTTATTTAAAACAAAGCGTAACTGATCAAAAACAGTATAGGTCGACAGAAGAATAAAAACAGAAACAATAAACTGAAAAATCACCAATATTGCTCTTAAAACGCCGCCTTTAACACCAAGCTTAAGCTTTCCTTTTAATACGGCAATTGGACGGAAAGAAGAAAGGAAAAAGGCAGGATAACCTCCAGCCAAAATACTTACAAGAAGGATTAATAATAAAAACAATGGTATTGTATAGAAATTTCCTAAATAATCAATTTTTAATGGCAATTGCACCAGGTTGTTCAGGTTTGGCATAAAGAACTCTAAAATAAAAAGTGCAAAAAGCAATGAAATACTGCAAATTATTAAAGCTTCGAGCAAAAATTGCAGAACCAGATGTTTTTTCATTGCACCAACAACTTTTCTAATTCCTACTTCTTTTGATCTTGTTGAAGCTCTTGCTGTAGCTATGTTTGTGAAATTTACACAAGCAATTAATAAAATAAAGATGGCAATCGAAATAAAAATATATACATAAACAATATTGCCATTCGATTCAATTTCGTATTGCAGATCAGAATGTAAATGTATTTCGGTAATGGGTTGTATAAAATATCCAAAATAATTTCCTGCGCTAGCAAATTGCTCCATATTTATTCCTAAATATTGTTCAATTTGAGGACCAACATATTTTGGTATAAGAGATTGTAATTTTTCTTCGAAAGCCTTAGGATCTGTTCCTTCTTTTAAAACAATGTAAGTATAATAGTTATGAGAAATCCAAAATGTATTATTACTTCCTCTTAGAGTATTTAATGAGCCAAGTAACTCAAAATGGAAATGAGAATTTTCAGGTACATCTTCCATTAAGCCTGTAATTTTGTATAAAATTGAATCATTCTCTACTTTAAGAAGTTTGCCAATAGGTTCGTCGTTACCAAAATATCTTTTTGCTGAAGATTCTGTTATTACAATACTTCGTGGTTCGTTTAATACTGTTTTAGGGTCTCCTTTTAATAATTTAAAAGAAAAAACATCAAAAAAAGTAGAATCGGCAAATAAAAAATCTCTTTCGTTTATCTTTTTATCTTCGTACCTAATTAACCAATCTCCCGATTCTCTTATTCTGCAAGCACTAAGAACATCAGGATAATCGTTGCGCATAGCTTCGGCCATTGGAGCAGCTGTAATTGCCTGGTTAATTTCATTATTCATCATCAAGCCACGAACACCAATTCTATAAATATTATCGGCTTGAGAATGAAATTTGTCAAAGCTAAGTTCAAAATTTACGAAAAGTACAATATAAATACTTGCTGCTAAGCCAATTGATAATCCCAAAAGATTTATTAATAGATACTTCCAGTTTTTAAATACATTTCTAAGGGCAGATGAAAAATAGTTTTTGAACATATATTTTATGTTATTTTCTATAAGACAATAAAAAAACAAAACAAGTTACAAAAAAAAGGACTGCTTAAAAGACGACTCAAAATAAAAAATGATGCAAAAAAAGCTGCCAAATTTTTTTGGCAGCTTTTAAAATACGATATATTGATTATTCAAAAAGGAAATCAAAATCATCTTCAGGACCTAACTCTCGCGGCTCTAATCCATGTTTAAAAATCCTGGCTTTTCGCGGACCAATTAGCTTTACTTGAGCTTCGTCTATTTTAAGCATTGTGCCTTCTCTTAATCCAACTACATATATATAGGGATTTGCAACAAGAAATTCTTCAATTCTTTGTTCACGAGTTTCCCCGGCATGACCATCTGGATGAGCGTCAATGTAATGAGGATTTATCTGGAATCGGACAAGATTTATGGCATGGAAACTATCTGGTTCAACAATTGGCATGTCATTCGTTGTGCAAATAGTTGGACAAGCTAGATTTGAGCCGGCACTCCAACCAATATAGGGTTTTCCCTTTAAAGCTTCATACCGAAGCGTTTCGATTAAATCTTGCTGTTGAATGAGTTTTAGCAGTTGAAAGGTGTTTCCTCCGCCAACAACAATGGCTTCGGCTTCCTTAATAGCATGTTTTTTTTCCTGATAAGTATAGTTATGGATCGAATCTACTTCATAACCAATCTCAGAAAACCTCTCTTGTACTTTTTTAAGATATTCATCAAAAGAAAAGGTCACTGCCGCATATGGTATAAAAAGCACTTTTTTGATTTTTGAACCTAGAAAATCACGGATATTATTTTTGGGATAGTCTAAATATGCTTCACCAGCATTTGTCGAGTTGCTTATTAATAAAAGTCTCATAATATAATGTTATTGATTATTTATTTTAAGTGATAAATATAATGAAAAAATGCTTATAAACGTACTCCTATAATAAGGATATCATCAATCTGTTCAGATTTTCCTTTCCATTCGTAATAGCTTCTTTCAATCTCTTTTTTCTGGTCTTTCATAGGAAGTCCATTTAATGATTTAAGAAGGTCTTTAAATGCTTTAATCTTAAATTTTCGGCCATCATTACCACCAAACTGATCAATAAAACCATCTGTATAAATATAAATGCAATCGCCTGGAAGAGTGGTAATTTCATGATTTGTAAAAGACATTTTCTCAGATAGCTGAATTCCTATTGGCATACGATCAGCTTTTAATGTTATCAATTCTTTTCCTCTAAATAAAAGCAATGAGTTATAAGCTCCAGAAAATTGGAGGCTGTTATTTTTTTGATCAATAACACATAGTGCGATATCCATGCCGTCTTTTGCCTCATTATCTTTGCCCGTTTGATGCAACGATTCTTTTACATATTCTCGAAGCTGATTAAGAATAACATTAGGTACAAGAGATTCTTCTTTATTTATAATCTCATTCATAAAAGCAAAACCCAGCATACTCATAAAAGCCCCCGGAACACCATGTCCGGTGCAATCTACAGCGGCTATAATTGTTTTTCCTTCTTTCTGTGAAATCCAATAAAAGTCCCCACTAACAATGTCTCTGGGTTTGAAAATGATAAAATGTTCAGGGATTATCCCTGATATAAATTCGGCCGGGGGTAAAACCGCTGACTGAATTCTGCTTGCATATTCGATACTATCCGTAATTTGTTTTTTCTGATAAGCCAGCAACTGGTTAGCTAGTCTTATCTTTTTATTTTGTCTGAACAAAACCAAAATAAATAGAAAAACCAATAAGAATCCTAACATTAGAGTAAATGAAAAGTTTCGTTGACGCTTAATCTTCATTTCATTTATTAATTTTTCGCTTTCCAGATTATCTATTTGTTGCTCTTTCTTTTTGGTTTCATATTTTGTTTGTAATTCAGTAATTTGTTTCATTTTACTTTCGCTAAACAAAGAATCATTATATAGCTTATAAGATTCCAAATTATTAATAGCCTCAGGGTAATTTTTTAACTCTTTATGTATTTGGTATAATACATTATAGCTATTTGATAGTTCTGGAATAGCTTTTGTTTGTTTTGCAAGAGAAAGCCCTTCTTCGGCGTATTTTAAAGCGTTTTGATAATCATTTCTTGATAAATATACTTCGCTGATTAAAACTAATGTTGAGATTTGTTCGTTTTTATTTTCTAATAATCGTTCGATGTTTAGAGCTTCAAAATAATATTTTAGGGATCTGTCTTTTTGTCCCATGATATTTAAGATTTCCGCAAGGTTTGCCAATGCCATTGCTTGTTGCCTGAGAAAGCCAAGTTCTTTATAAGTTTTATAAGCTTTTTCAAAATATTGAGTTACGTTGTCATAATCTTCAATATAATAATTCAAAATGCCTAAGTTGTTATAAACCAAGGCCATCCCTGCTTTATCGTTTAGTTTGATCCTAATCTCGAGAGATTTATTATAGAATTCGCCGCATTTTTGAAAATCATTTTGTCTGAAATGCAATAAGCCAAGATTTAAATATGTTTTAGCCAAATATAGAGAATCGTTTATGACATCATAAATATTAAGAGCTTCAATATAACAGGCCATTGCATCATCGTATTTTCCAATTTTTTCGTAGGTAACGCCCAAATTATTGCATGCTGAACCTAATGCGGTTTGGTTATTATTCTTCTGATAATATTCTTTCGCTTTGCTAAAATAATGAAGAGATTTATCAAACTCTCCAATAATATTGTAGTATTTACCATAATTTATATTAACATGTGCTTGCCATTTTTCATTTTCAATTTTTTCTGTTATTTCATATGCTTGATCGAGATATTTTTTTCCATCAGTTATTTTTGAGTTTTCATAATTGGTATATATTTCTATTAGGATATTAATTTTTATTGTATCATCGGGTCTGTTTAACAATAAAACTAAACTATCTATTTCTTTTGTTTGGCAGAAAAGTATTGTTGGGAGAAATATTAATAATAGAAAAAGGTTTTTCATAATTCTTTATAATCTAACGAAAGATACAAAAAACGAATAGAATAATAATTTAAAAAATGTAAATATGTTGTGTTTCTATTTTTAAGAATACTCTATTTGTGATTAAATAGAGTATTGTAATACATGTTTCTAAAATTTTAAAAATCTTAATTATTATAAGAATAAGAGAGATGTAATCTCTGTTTTTTATTAAACTATCTATACGATATTAATTGATTGCAAATTATTAATTATTAAATATTTTAATATCTTTATATAGTTATTAATAATAAAATTAATCCTATGAAAAACTTTGAACAATTATCTGCATGTCAAATGCAACAAATTAAGGGAGGAGACAATCCTGTTGTAATTATAAGTGATGGTACCAGTGGATTTAAAGCAGGAAGTGATCTAAATGGGAAAGTTCAATAGCCCATTAATAAATTAAAAGCCGTTAACAATTTAACGGCTTTTAAAATTTCTTAATATTTTTTATTCAAAAGATAATGCAATTCCTATTGAGAAAGGATATAGTTCAGGTCCTTTTTGGTCTTCAAACAATGATGTAAAATAATATGTACCGTATACTAACCAATCTCCTACACCAATTCTTGCTGTAACTCCGTATCTGAAAGGAGAAAGATTATAATCATCACGCTTTTTATCTTTATTAGTATCTCCATTTTCTTTGTAAACAATTTTTGTATTCGAACCGAGTTTTACACCACCAATTACTCCCGCTGCAATAACAACTCCTTTATTTTGATTAGCAGATGAATGCCACTCTAATAAAAGAGGAACGGTTGCATAAGTAGTAGAAAGCTTTGATTTATCAACATTAAATGAGGCATATGTTGACGTGTCGGTTGTAATTACACCATTAACATCTTTTTGAATAGTATTGTTATTGTCGAATCGATAATAATTCCATTCTAATCCCAAACCAGTAACAATGCCAAACTTATTATTTATTAGGTTAATACTATATTGAGCAAAGTTTATGTTCATATTCCAAGACTTTCCTGTATTTAGATCCATAAATTCATCTGTAGAATTTCTGCTTATTGAAAAATCACTATTCATATAATTACTTAATCCCATTGAGAATCCGGACCAAGATCCTTGGAAACGAGAGTCGTCATCTCCCCAAAATTCCCAATCAGAATCTTTATTCTTTTTAACCAATATTTTTGTTTCATCGTTTTCATCGATAATTTTTACTGTTTTTCTTTTGAACCTAATATTGGTTGTATCAGTATCATTATTTAATTCTTCTTTCATTTCAACTAATGTTGAATCAGGTTCTTGCGCATATATACCTAATGTAATAAATAAGGTAAATAGTAATAAAGCTATTTTTTTCATGGTTTTAAAATTTAAAATTAATTTATGCAATTTTTTTCGTAGGACGGTTAAGCAGAGAATAAGTTACAGATAATATGAAATTAATTCTTTACTGGAGTTGAAAATGCAATTAATTTTGAATTGAATTCGAGTTCGTCAACATTTCCTTGCATATCGTATTTTTTAATTAGGCTCATTTTTGTTCCGGCAATTCTATTAACACCAGTTATAGCAAGTTGTGCTAAATCCCAAGATTGGATATTATTTAAATCAGATTCTTTGTTAAGTATTTTTTTATTAAAAGTTTGAATAAGCAGGTTTTTAATCGAGGATACATTTTTATTGTTACTTGCAAGATTGATGTTTGAAAAGGAAGTTGTTTTTGATAAAGAAATAATTTCAGGAAGAATTATTTTGTTATTATAAATAATTGGTACTGGATTTATGGGAAAATTTTCAGCGGTTGAGATTTCAGTAGATTCTTTAGTTTCTGTAATTGCAATTTTGTTTTCAGAATATTTAAATTGTACGGAGGCAGCTATTCTCTTTTGTGGAATTTCATTATTTGTTTTCTGAACAGACATCTTTTCGCCGGTTATTGTCATAGGATTTTTTACCTGATTTAACGGAAACAATTTATAGCTACTTTGCAAGTCATTATGAAGTCTTTTAGGAATAAATAATGACAGGCCTAATAATAAAACAACTGATGCTGCAAATGATAAATATTTATAAGAACCAATACGTAAGCTTCTAATTACAAGGGGTTTCTTTAAAATAGTCTTGTTTTTAAAAACGATGTTTTCATCAGGTATTAAAATCGTTTTTCCAAATAGATCATATTTGTTTTTTAATAGTGAGTTTTGTTCTAGTAAATTCTTAAATTCAGTTTGTTCAATTAAACTTAAGTCTCCTTCTAAACTTGCAATACATATTTCATCAAGATTGTTTAACTGCTTAGAACCCAATTGTGGATTTCTTCTTAGTGATTCTTTTTTACTAAAAGAGATATTTTCCACATTGATTTTTTCTAATTGAAGGTCATCAAATTCTTCTTTTAGATCAGGATTTTCTATTAAAAAAGAAAATAGCTGATCTATTTCAGATTTTGTTAAAACACCATCTAAATAATCAATAAAATACATTTCGTAATTTTCTCTTTTAATAACAGGCATATACGTGACCTTAATTAAATTAAAGTTTCAATTTTACCAATATAATTTTTCAAGGCTAATCGACCTCGATAAATGTAAACCTTAACCTGAGATTCATTTAAACCAGTTATTTCTGCAATTTCATTATATGGGTATCCTTCATAATCGCGTAACAAAATAACAGATCTTTGTATTTCTGGTAATCGATTCAGGGCAACATTTAACATCTCATTTAAATCACAATAATTATCGATATGTGAAATATTAAAAGGTTCAAAATCATCAGTGATTGTATTTCTTTTATTTTTTCTTAATTTATCAATCATTGTATGATATGCGGATGTAAATAAATAGGACTTAACTTTTTCAAATGAAACCTCACTAGATCTTATCCATAGTTTTTCAAAGGTATCTTGAACAATATCCTCGGCTTCATGAACATTCTTAATGTTTTTTAAAATAAACCGATAAATATTATCTGAATACTGATCAATACTTTTATTGTATTCTTCAACAGTCATCCCAAAATTTTTATTACTCTAAAATATGACGAACAAATAAATAAAAAGTTACAATCAAAAAAGAATTAATAGTAAAATTAGAATTATTTTTAGCCAATCAATTAAATTTAAAATAGAATGAGAAAGATATTAGTAGTGTTTATTGGATTTGGAATTATTCTTAACTCATGCAAGATAGCTGAGATAAAAAAGGAAAAAACAGAACAAGATCATTTAATTATGTCTGTTATATGGTATCAAAAATCAGCCGAAATGAGAGCGCTATATTACCAGGGTTTTAATCTAGCTAAGTTAAGACTTGGTGAAAAAGTTACAAAGATGAATATAGAAACAAAAAAAGCAGTAATTGTTGATATTGACGAGACAATGTTGGACAATAGTCCATCCGAAGGCAAATGCATTGAAACAGGTGAAGGATTTAATAATGAAAACTGGTCGCAGTGGACTTCAAAAAGCATTGCAAAGGCATTGCCTGGAGCTGTAGAATTTAGCAGATTTGCGGAGTCTATGGGGGTGGATGTTTTTTATATTTCAAATCGCGGGGTATTAGAATCTGAAGTAACGTTAAGAAACCTTCAGTCTGAAAAATTTGCATTCGCTGATAGCGATCATTTATTATTGAAAGAGAACGATAGTTCAAAGAAGGGAAGAAGGGAAATGGTTGCAAAGAACTATGAGATTATTTTGTTAATCGGTGATAATCTTGGTGATTTTACAGAGATTTTAGATGATAGATCAAAAAATTATGGATTTGACCTAGTCGATCAATTTGAAAAAGAATTTGGGGATAAATTCATTATACTTCCTAATCCTATGTATGGTGCTTGGGAAAAACCAATTTACAATTTTAATAAAAACTTAACTGAAAGTGAAAAGTATAGACTCAGAAAGGCCAGTATTATTAGTTACTAGAATTATTCACTAGTTTAAATATTTTGTCAGCAAACTAATTAAGGCTTCTTGCCTAATCGGTTTGGAAATATAGTCATCACATCCTTCATTTATACTTACCTCTTTTTCCTCTGAAAGAGCATATGCTGTTTGAGCAATTACAGGAATTTTTTTGTTAAAAGCTTTAATTATTTTTGTGGCTTCATACCCATTGATCCCAGGCAATTGGATGTCCATCAGTACCAAATCAATCTTTGGTATTTTTTTAAATAAGTCGATAGCTTCTTTTCCATTTTTTGCCCAAAAGAGAATTGCTTTACTCGGTTTTAAGAAGTTTTCAATTAAATAATAGTTAGAGGGAGTGTCTTCTACGATTAATAATGTTTTTTGACTCCAATCATGAATCTGTTTGGATTTAGATGTCTTAATTATTTGTGCATCAGAATTATTTATTTCTTGGTAGGGGAGTGTAAAATAGAGCAATGATCCTACACCTTCTTTGGATTCTACATTTATTTCTCCTCCCAGCAGATGTACTAGCTTTTTTGAAATGGAAAGTCCTAGCCCCGTACCTTTGTAAATTTTTGTACGATCATCATTAAGCCTTGTATACCGGTCAAAAATAAATTCTAAATTTTCTTGTGCAATACCAATACCAGTATCTTTAACAAAAAATTTGATTAATTTCCTATTTCCAATAGCTACCAAAGAATATCCAAAAGATATTTCTCCTTTATCAGTAAATTTGATAGCGTTATTCAAAAGATTATTGAATATTTGTCTAAACCTTGCGTAATCGGTATAAATAGCAATTCTATTACTTTCAGGGATTATTGAAAAAACAAGATCCAATTTTTTATGCTTCAGGTTGATATCCTGAGAATAGAGTTTATAAATATCATTTAGTATTTCGTTAACACAATATAACGATTTGTTAATGGAGAGCTCATCCGCTTCAATTTTTGAAATATCAATAATATCATTTATCAGCGTTAATAAATCTTCACTACTTAGTTTAATTAGGTCGGCAATTTCTTCCTTATCTTTTTGCGAAACTGTTTGATCAATTAAAAGATCTGTGAAGCCAGTAATTGCATTCATAGGAGTTCTAATTTCATGCGACATATTAGCCAGAAACGAAGATTTTAATCGATCTGACCGTTCTGCCCTATCTTTAGCATTTTTAAGCTTTTCTTCGGCAAGTTTTCGTTCAGTAATATTTCTGCTAAATGTAAAGTTATATTCAGTTCCTTCAAATTCTCTGAAATTAAATGCAGTCTCAACCGGAATATCTGAACCAAGTTTCGAACGGTAATATAACTGAATAATATACGTTTTGTTTTTTTTAAGTTGATTCCAGTATTCTATCCAAATATCTTCTGTGAATTCAGGTACAATATCAAAAATTGACATTTTTTCAAGCTCTGACTTTTTATAATTTAATAAAATGCAAGCAGCATCATTTACATAAAAAAACCGTCCATTGTTTTTCATCCACATTATAGCATCCGCAGCAAGGTCAACTGAATACTGAGTAATTCTTAATTCTGAAGTTTTTTTCTGAACCCTCTGATCAAGTTCACGATTAATATTCTGAATTTTACTGCTTTTTATTCTAATAACCCTATTTTGTCTTAGCAATACAATAATAAATATAACTGTAAATAAAAGGATAAAAAGAATAAAGAAAAGCTGATCTCGTTGTCTCTGAATTTTCTTTTCCTGTGCAATTATTTCATTTTCATTTTTTAAATTTTTGTATATTATTTTATAATCTGCTAACCGTTGATTTGATAATGCTTCAAAAACGGAGTCGGTAATTATGCTATAAGTTTTATAATTTTCAAATGCTTTTTTATACTCTCCAGTGCCATAATATGCTTCGGAAAAAAGTTTGTAATTTACTGTGAGTCTTTGCTTATAATTATTTTTTTCAGAAATTTCTTTTCCTTTTTCAAGATATTCAAATGCTTTCTTATACTCTCCTTTTTTAATATAAACTTCGCCAAGATAATTATACATTTCACTCAGTCCGTTTGGATTGTTTATTTCAATCATAATATTTAAAGCATCATTAAAATATTCAATTGCTTTTTCATATTTAGAATTATTCAGAAAGGCATCGCCAATGTTACCCAATGTATTTGCATAAGATGATAAGTTCTTTAGTTTCTTTTTTATTTCTAACGATTGATTGAAGTATTCTAGAGCTTTTGCCATATTTCCCCGTTTACTAAAAATCATTCCTAAGTTATTATAGCACATAGCAATACCATCTTCATCATTTAACTCTCTATAGAGTAATAACGCTTTTTGATATTCGGGAAGAGCCAGGCTTTCATTATTTAAGAAAAGATAAATGTTTCCAAGATTCTTATGGATTTTAGCAATCTCAGATTTTTCGTTTTTTGACTCATAAAAGTATAAGGCTTTCTGAATATAAAACAAAGATCTATCGTAGTTTTCAAATTTTATATGAGTAAGTCCTAAATAATGCTGAATGTCTGCTTGCATTTTTTCTGTAAGTGCTTGATTCGATTTTTCTAGCAAAGACGAAAAGATATCCAGTGCTTTTGCATAATTGAAAAACTGATAATAAAAAACGCCTAATGAATATAGAGATTCAACTGATTTTTCCTGATTATTTATGCTATCTGAAATAGACAAAGCTTTTAAAAAGTACTTTTCTGCAATCACTGAGTCATCGTTTGACAAAGCTTTCCCTTTAAAAATTAAATAATTAATTGTGTTTAACGGAGGAAAGGTTTCTAAACTATCTGGAATATATTGTGCATTTCCAAAGAGGGATTTGCCAATTATTATGAAGGTAATCAGAAACTTAATACAAAAGGTTCTTTTCACTAGTAAATAATTAATAAATTGAAAATTAAGCATTTATTTTTTGGCATAAAAATTTATTAATAAAAAATTGACTTTATAAATAAAATGATTTTATTTTGAACGAACGGTCAGTCAAAAAATAAATTATGTCACCAAAATCATCACAACAATATAAAAAAATAAGAGATGAAAAACGCAATCATATTATGCAGGTTGCACTTGAGCTTTTCGCAAACGAAGGTTATCATATTACAACCATTAGTAAAATAGCGCAAAAGGGAGGGATTTCGAAAGGTTTAATGTATAATTATTTTAAAAGCAAAGAAGATCTTTTAAAATCTATTTTAATCGAAACAATTCAAGAGATATATTCCTCTTTTGATCGAAATCATGATAATATTTTGACAAATGATGAATTTGAATACTTTGTAAGAGAAAGTTTTAGACTTCAAAACAAAAACAGGGCGTTTTATAAACTATATTATATTCTTTTATTACAGCCCAATATTTTAGAACTTATTAATTCAGAAGTAAGTAATATTTCGCAAAAGGTTATTGTTTTATTAATTGAATACTTTAAAAAATCATTTTCTGATCCGGATACTGAAATGTTGATTTTTTCATCTTTAATGAAAGGATTGAGCATGCAGCTAGTTTTTTCTCCAGATTACATAAATGAAGAAAGACTAGAAAAATCAACACAAAAAATACTTGAACTATTTAAACGATAAAAAAATGAAAGCAATTCAAGTTTTAATGTTGCTATTGGTTGGTATTTATTATTCAGCTAATGCTCAGGATGCAACCGAAATAATTAAAAAAGCAGATGAAAAATGGAATGGCGAAAAGTCAAGCGAGAGTTATATGGTTATGACCATTGTTAGACCTACATGGGAACGAACTATTGAATTTAAAAACTGGACAAAAGGAAAAGATAAAGCATTAACACTTATTACTGAGCCTGCAAAAGAAAAGGGACAATCATTTTTAAAACGAGGAACCGAAATGTGGAACTGGATGCCCAGTATTGGAAGAATGATTAAATTACCTCCATCAATGATGGCCGATGGATGGATGGGTTCTGACTACACAAATGATGATATTTTAAAAGAATCATCAATTGTAGTTGATTTTACACACAAGATAATTGGTAACGAAACGATTGATGGGTTGGATTGCTGGAAAATAGAACTTATTCCAAATGAAGATGCAGCCGTAGTTTGGGGTAAAATTGTGAAATGGATTAGCAAAGATGAATATATTCAAATGAAATCTGAGTATTTTGACGAAGATGAATACTTAATAAAAACAGAATTTGCTTCCGATGTAAAAATTATGGATGGACGTAAAATACCTGGTAAAATTAAAATTGTACCCGAAGATAAAAAAAACCAGAAAACAGTAGTAATTATTAATTCTATAAAATTTAATATTCCAATTGATGATTCTTTCTTCTCTCAACAAAATATGAAAAAAATTAGATAATTTTTTAATTATGAATTATGAAAAATCTGCAATTAGCTTGGCGAAATCTTTGGCGTAATAAAAGAAGAACCCTAATAACGGTTGCTAGCATTTTCTTTGGGGTTATTATATCAACCATAATGAACTCAATGCAAGACGGGACTTATGCCAATATGATAGATATGATGGTTAAACTATCGACCGGCTATATACAGGTTCAGAATCCAGAATTCAATGAAAACAAATCGATAAACAATGTTTTTACACCAACACACGAACAATTAATCCAAATTACAGACATTAAAGAAGTAACGACTATTACTCAACGACTTGAATCCTTTGCATTAATGTCATCGGGACCAAATACACGAGGTGGTGCTGTTATTGGAATCGAACCCCAGGCTGATAAGCAAACTTCTAATCTTCAAAACTGGATTTCGAAAGGTGAATTTCTCGAAAAAGGAGACCAGGAGGTACTTGTAACTTTTAACGTTGCAAAGCATTTAAATCTCACGGTTAACGACACACTTGTATTAATAAGTCAGGGATATCATGGAGTAACTGCAGCAGGAAAATATCGCATAAAGGGAATTCTCACATTTAATACTCCACAAATGAATAATATAGGAGTATTTATGGATTTATCAATAGCACAGCAATTCTTTTCTGCCGAAGGAATGATTACTTCTTTAATGATAATGGTAGATGACTATACCAATGTGATTTCGGCTCAGCATAAAATATCAAGAATAGCGAATGGAACACTTGCGGTTTTAAACTGGAAAGATCTAAATCCTGAGCTTGTTCAGTATATTGAAAGTGATAAATATTCTGCATATGTAATGATTGGTATTCTTTATATTGTAATTGGATTTGGAATTTTTGGTACCATAATTATGATGGTTGCTGAACGAAAGAGAGAACTAGGAGTTATGATTGCTGTCGGCATGCAAAAATACAAACTGGCAACCGTTTTGTTTTACGAAACGATACTAATAGGTTTAGTTGGTGTTTTAGCTGGTTTTATTGCAAGTATTCCAATCATTCTGTTTTTTGTTCATAATCCAATTATATTACCAGCCGAAATGGCTGAAATATATGCACAGTATGGATTCGAACCATATTTGTTTTTTGGAATGGCTCCAAGTGTATTTATTAATCAGGTATTAACTGTTTTTATTATTACGCTTGTTGTATCACTTTATCCAATATTTAAAGTAAAAAATTTAATTGTTTCAAAAGCATTAAGAGCATAGAAAATAAATAATTTAAGAACTAAAACTATGATTTGGTCAGTATCGTGGCGAAATATTTGGCGTAATAGAACCAGAAGTCTGGTTATAATTACTGCTATAGCATTGGGTGTTTTTGCAGGAGTTTATACAATTGCCTTTATGTTTGGATGGGTAAATCAACGTATCGACTCGGTTATACATACAGAAATATCGCATATACAGGTACATCAATCACAATATCTCGAAACATATGAAGTTCACGATTATATTTCTGATGTTGAATCAATGCAGGAAAAAATCTTAAAAGAACCCGATGTTAAAGCTGTATCATCACGAATTATTGCTACCTGTATGATTACTTCTGCAGAAACAGGTGCAGGAGTTCAGTTAGTTGGGATTGATCCCGAAAACGAAAAACAAATAACAAATATCTATACAAAAGTTATTGATGGTGCTTATTTCGAAGGAGTAAAAAGTAATCCAATTGTTATAGGCGAAAAACTTGCACAGAAACTTAAGGTTAAAGTTCGTTCAAAAATTGTAGTTACTATAACCGAAATGGATGGCACAATTACTGGTGGTGCATTCCGTGTTGCAGGAATTTATAAAACTGCAAATACAGCTTATGATGAGATGAAAGCTTTTGTAAAAGCTGATGATTTGAGAAACTTACTTAAAATTGATGAAAATGCCGGACACGAAATAGCTATTTTACTTAAAGATAATAATATGGAAGATCAGGTTTTAACAAAGCTAAAATCTTTATATCCTGAGTTTCAGATTTTAAAATGGACAGAAATTTTACCTGATATGAAAATGATGACTGAAAGCATGAATTTTATGATGTACATTTTTGTTGTTATCATTTTACTTGCATTGGGTTTTGGAATAGTTAATACCATGTTAATGGTTATTCTTGAGAGGGTAAAAGAATTAGGAATGTTAATGGCTGTTGGAATGAATAAGGTTCGTGTTTTTAGTATGATTGTTCTTGAAACAGTATTTCTTTCAATTACAGGAGGCTTTTTAGGAATTTTGATTGCGTTGGTTTTGGTTGCTTTAACTGCTCATACAGGTCTTGATTTAACCTTTTGGGCTGAGGGTCTAAATTCATTGGGCTTTGATGCTGTTATTTATCCTGAAATTGGATTAAAAGATGTAATTGTTGTTGCAATACTGGTAGTTTTAACAGGAATTATTTCTGCTATTTACCCGGCACGAAAAGCAATTCACTTAAATCCCGCGGAAGCATTAAGAATAGACATGTAAGGAAGAAAGATAAAAGTAAAAAGATAAAAGGTGGAAGTCAATTTGAATAATATAAAATATAACCCCATGAAAGTACTAGAATTAAAAAACCTGGTAAAAATCTATAACGATTCTGCAGTAAAAGTAACAGCTGTAGATGGTATTAGTCTTAGTTTTGAGCAAGGTGAGTTTGCCGCTATTGTAGGACCATCAGGTAGCGGGAAAACTACCCTTTTGAATTTAATTGGAGGGCTTGATTCAATTACCGAGGGTGAAATAATTATCAATGGCACAAATATCAGCAATTTAAGTTCGTCAAAACTTATTGATTACAGGTTACATAACATTGGTTTCGTTTTTCAGGCATACAATTTAATTCCTGTTTTAACAGCAAAAGAGAATATTGAATTTATTATGGAATTGCAAGGTAAAAAAAGAACTGAAAGAAATCAGCGGGCAATGGAATTATTAAAAGCCGTAGGATTAGAAGACAGAGCATACAGCCGACCATCAAAAATGTCGGGTGGTCAGCAACAAAGAGTTGCTGTTGCTAGAGCATTAGCATCAAAACCTAAATTTATTCTGGCTGATGAACCTACTGCCAATCTCGATTCTAAATCTACGGAAACATTGCTCAATATAATGGAACGACTAAACATCGAAGAAAATATAACTTTTATATTTTCAACACACGACCAGCGGGTAGTAAATAAAGCCCGCCGGGTAATTACTGTAGAAGATGGACATGTGGTTTCGGACGAAAAACGAGTTTAAAAAGATACAGGATACAAGATACAGGATACAAGATACAGAATAAAAAAAATAATAACACACTTTAAAGAATTATTGCAAATGAGTTATAAAGATTTAGAAATATATAAATTAGCTTTCAAATTGGCTATTGAAATTCATAAGATGACTTTATTGATTCCAAAGTTTGAAATAGATGAGGAAGGAAGCCAAATTCGAAGATCGTCAAAATCAATTGGAGCAAATATTGTAGAAGGATATGGTAAACGAACATATAAAAACGACTTTTTAAGATCGTTAACAATTGCACATTCAGAATGCGATGAAACGATTTATCATCTTGATATGCTATTTGAAACAAAATCACTAATTGACATTAACAAATACAATTTATTGCAAACAGAGTACATTAAATTAAGTAAAATGATATACAATTTTTCTCAATCAGTTTATAGTAATCATTTATCAGATAAATAAGTTTTTGTATCTTGAATCCTGTATCTTGTATCAATTTTTAATTTTTATTTAGTGAAAGCACAAATTCTCACAATTATCACCCTTTTTCTTGTATTAAATGCTAAAGCTCAGGATACAACACAATCTAAGGTATCTCTCAACGGATATGTAAAATATATGAACACCGTTATGTTCGAAGATGTTGATGATTTTTACCGTATCGACAATTTAATTCATAACCGTTTAAATTTTAAATGGTACATAAATAACAATTTCACATTTGTTACAGATTTACGAACACGATTAATTTATGGTGATTTTGTTCAGATGATTCCGGATTACGACTCAATTATTAGCTACGATAATGGATATATGAGTTCGTTAAGCAATAATTTAATATCGAACAATTCTGCAGTATTAACTACTACTTTTGATCGTTTGTACTTTGAATATAATAGGAACAACCTAGTTGTAACCTTGGGTCGACAGCGAATCAACTGGGGGCAATCTTTTGCATGGAATCCCAATGATATTTTTAATGCTTACTCCTATTTCGATTTTGACTACGAGGAACGTCCCGGAAGCGATGCATTGAGGATTCAGTATTACCCAAGCTATACATCGGCTGCCGAGGCTGCAATAAAAATTGATCGGCATAAGAAAATTACTGCTGCTGCCTTGTACAGATTTAACCAATGGGGTTACGATTTACAATTCCTAGGTGGCATTCTCGATACTACCGATTTTGTTGTTGGTACAGGATGGACAGGGAGTATTTTTAACATTGGTTTTAATGGCGAAGCAAGTTATTTTCACCCACAAAAAAACTTTTCAGATACTACAGGTGTATTTCTGGTTTCAGCAGGTTTGAATTACATGTTTAACAATTCACTGTCGTTTACCTTTGAAGGAATCTACAATGGTTATTTCGATAAACTTAACATTTCTTCATTCAACGATATTTATTTTATGCCTTTATCGGTAAAAACAACATCGTTTAGTAAGTTTTCTTGGATGGGACAGGTTTCTTATCCAATACACCCACTATTAAATGCTTCGTTGTCAATTATGTATTTTCCTTCGTTTGGAAATAGCCATTTCATTAATCCTTCGTTCGTTTATTCTGCAGGTAATAATTTTGAAATAGCTCTATTTGGCCAACGATTCTATGGCAGGTTCTATGGCTCCGAAGAAAAACTGAATATGCTTTTTTTAAGATTCAGAGTAAGCTTCTAAAACTCCATTTCCACTACTATCGGACAGTGATCAGAATGTACAACCTGCTGCAATATTCCTGCTCCTTTTAATTGTGGCTTTAGGGTTTCGCTTATCATGTGATAATCGATTCTCCAACCCAGATTCTTGCCTCGCGAGCCTGCACGATAACTCCACCAGCTGTATTGATCGGGTTGTTTATTAAACTCCCTGAATGTATCAATAAATCCATTTGCAATAAATTGATCTACCCAAGCACGTTCTTCAGGTAAGAAACCCGACGAAGTAGTATGTCGTTCGGGATGATTAATATCAATTGGTTTATGACAAATATTAAAATCACCACTTACAATAATTTTAGGTCGGTCAAGTTTTAATTTGTTTATGTATTTCTGAAAATCGGCAAGATATTCCATTTTAAAGTCCTGACGAATATCTCCCATTGTTCCTGAAGGAAAATAGGAGTTAATTAACGTAATATCTCCAAAATCGAGACGAAGAGTGCGCCCTTCTGAATCGTACCTTTGATTTCCCATACCATATTCTACAAACGCGGGTTTTTCTTTTGTAAAAACAGCAACACTACTATAGCCTTTCTTTTGAGCCGAAAACCAGTAATGATTGTATCCTAATATTTCAAAAACACTTGTATCTATTTGGTCGGGACTGGCTTTGGTTT
This sequence comes from Bacteroidota bacterium, assembly GCA_020049295.1. Lineage (GTDB taxonomy): Bacteria > Bacteroidota > Bacteroidia > Bacteroidales > UBA12077 > UBA12077. The sequence goes on along the minus strand of JAIFLC010000056.1, from coordinate 7,454 downwards.
CCTGAATACAAATAATATCGGGGTTTGATTCTTTTAACCATCCAATAAAGTCTTTACCAAGTGCAGCTCGAATGCCGTTTACGTTGTATGAAATAATCTTTTTAATCATTACATCATGTTTTTATTATTGATATGGCAATAATACTTAAATATTTAATAATTTCGTAACGGGTATAATCGATAAATAAATTGAAAAAGGGATTAGTATTAAAATCAACAGGGAGTTGGTACGCAGTTAAAGAAGTTGAATCGGGAAACATTGTTCTCTGCAACATCCGTGGTAAAATGCGTATCGATGGAATCAAAAATACAAATCCTGTTGCTGTTGGCGATATTGTTTATTTTGAAGATGCTGATGATTTAGATAAAGGAATAATTCATACGATTGAACCCCGTAAAAATTATATCATTCGTAAATCCACCAACCTGTCGAAACAAACCCATATTCTTGCAGCAAACATTGATCAGGCAATTTTGCTGGTTACAGTAGCTTATCCTGAAACCTATCCCATGTTTATCGATCGGTTTTTGATTACCGCTGAAGCATATCGTATTCCTGCAAAATTGATTTTTAATAAAATTGATTTATATGACGAAGGACAAACAGCATATATGAACTATTTGATCGACATATACGAAAAAGTTGGATACGAATGTTTCCGTATATCTGTTGAGAAAAAAACAAATATCGAAGCAATACAGGAATTACTAAAAAATAAGTCCACCATGATTGCAGGGAATTCAGGTGTTGGTAAATCATCACTAATCAATTGTATTGATTCCGGAATGGATTTAAAAACCAGTAAAATATCCGATTATCACAAATCGGGGAAACATTCAACCACATTTGCCGAAATGTTTGAACTTTCATTTGGTGGTTATATTATCGACACCCCTGGTATACGTGGGTTTGGATTATTCGATATTCAAAAGGAGGAATTATTTCATTATTTCCCTGAAATTTTTAAAGCTTCAGAGAAATGCAAGTTTTACAATTGTACCCATGTTCACGAACCAGGATGTGAAGTTATTGAGGAAGTTAAATTGGGCAAAATAAGCGAGCTTAGATATTTGAATTACATAAACATTTTTGCTGATAATGAATCAAAACACCGTTAGTAAATAAGAAATAAACATTCGACCAAATAACACGGTCTTTAGTCATAATTCTTTTACTTGCAATAATAATTTTATTAAATTGGATGTTTGAAAAGTTTGAAATTGATTTGGTTTAAATAACTGAAAAGTAAATTGACCTATGAAAAAATTCTACATGTTTTTAATTGCAGTACTTGTGATTATTATTGGGGTTAATAGTTATTATTATTATTTTTTTTATAATCAGCAAGTTGCATTTCATACGAATATTTTAGAAAAGCAAATGGATATTTGTATCTGGGAAATAGAACACTCAGGATATGAATTCGAAAATGAAATTAATTATATAGTTTTTTCGACAGATGTTGCCAATTTCTTCGATTCTGAGGCAAAAAAGGAATTAAGAATAAGGCAATTGGAACTATTCTATTTTAAATATCAAAATCTAATCAAAAATATTAAAGTAATTGATAATAACAAAAACGTATTTAGTTTATTTAAGGATAAAACAAATCATTTTATTACCGATTATTATTTGGCTCAAAAGCAAAAAGAACTAAATGATCGCGAAGAAGTTTCATTAAATCCTGATGGATCATATAATTATATTCTTCCTGTTTTTTTAGACAATAAAACAGCAGCCAATATTATTATAAAAGTTGATATCAACGAATATATGAAAAAGGTTTTTGAGAACTACCATCTTGGAAGCACCGTTTGGCAATGGACAATTGATTCTGATGGGAAACTATTCAATAACAACTTATCACAGGATTCGATTTTTATTACTCAAACAGATATAATTGTTAAAGATATTGAAAATGGATTAAAAGGATCAGTTAAGAACCAGGTTATAAGTAATGGAAAGCGAAGTGAATTAATCTCCGTTTACCATCCTTTGCGAATATTAAGCCATGATTTTGGTGTTGGATTTTCGCTCGAAACAAGGATTGTTATAGGATCCATTATTCGCAAAATAATACTTGTTAGTGTATTTACAATACTTGTATTTTTAGTTATTATAGGAGTTTTGATTTTTTTAATTCGAAAGAAACACAGTACAGAAAGTCAAATCAGAAAATCGGAATCAGCATTTAAAGAAATTCTTGAATCATTGCCAGTTGGAATTATGATGTTAGATTCAAACAGAGTTGTAAAAAGCATTAATAAAACTGCAATAAATACATTTACACTCGAAAAAGAAAGTGATCTAATTGGTAAAACACTTTCAGATCAGTTCCTTATACCTCGTAACTTTCAGGATAAAGATTCGTTTAGTTATACCGATAATTTGAATCAATATATATATTATGATGATAATGATCACGAAATAATAATCTATAAAAAAGAAGTTCAGTATCAGGTTGGGAGTGAGGAATACTTATTAGAAGCATTTATTGATATTACTCCAATTGAGAATGCTCGAAAACGAGAAATAGCTGCTAATAAAGCAAAATCGGAATTTCTTGCAAAAATGAGCCATGAAATACGCACTCCACTAAATGGAATAATTGGAATGGCAGATGCTTTGGGTGGTACAAATTTAACTGAAAAACAAGCTGATGCCGTGCATATTATAAAAAAATCAGCCGATCTATTATTATCTATTATCAACGATATACTTGATTTTTCGAAGATTGAAGCTGGAAAAATGGTTATTGAAGAAACACCGTTTAATCTTCGCGAAGAAGTTGAATCAACGATATCATTATTTAAATTACGGGCAGAAGATAAAGGCATTGAGCTTGCTTTAAATGTTCAAAAAAAGGTTCCGGATCAGCTTATTGGAGACCCATTCAGACTGCGTCAGGTAATTTCCAACTTGATAGGTAATTCCATTAAATTTACAATCGAAGGGAAAATTCTTGTTAAAGTTGATTTAATAAAAGTCCATGCAGGAAGAGCGGTTATCCAATTTGATATTGAAGATACCGGAATAGGAATACCCCACGAAAAACTTAAGGAAATATTTTCGTCATTTTCCCAGGCAGATGGCTCAACAACACGAAAATTTGGAGGAACAGGTTTGGGAACCACTATATCAAAACAATTAGTAGAACTGATGGGAGGTAAAATATGGGTAGAAAGCCCATCTTCAATTTCAACAGATCCCCAATATGCAGGTTCTAAATTCTCATTTACTATCGAAGTTTATTCAAATGAAAAAATAAGTAAGGATGTTGATTTTTCTCAAATAACTGATTACGATGAAATTAATGTATTAATTATTAATAATAATCCTGACGAAGACAAAATACTTTTACATACATTTAAAAGCTTTGATACAAATAATACAGAAATAACCCCCGAAGTTGATGTTATTGGTAGAATTGAAAGAGGATTAAAACCAGGTGAAAAGCAACTTCATTTACTTGTCATAAATGATTGTGCAGAGTTTGACGGTATCGGCCTGGCAAGAAAAATATATGAAAAAGGACTGTCTTCAAAAATGCTTATTATTATAGTGAGCTCAAACGATCAGCCCGGTAATTATGTTAAATGTAAAATGTGTGGAGTTGATTACTACTTAATTAAACCCTATGAAGCATCAGAGGTTTATGAAGTTTTAATTGAGAACTTTACTAGCTTAAAAGTAACTGATAAGGAATTACCCGAACTAAACAAATTAAAAAAGAACATTAAGATACTAGTTGCAGAAGATAATATCATTAATCAAAAGGTTGCACAGACTATTTTTAAAAATCTCGGATATGAAATTGTTTTAGCACAGAATGGAAAGGATTGTGTTAAAAAAGTAAAAGATGAAAAATACGATATTATTTTTATGGATATTATGATGCCCGAGCAAGATGGCCTGGAAGCAACAGCAGAAATACGTAGTCTTGGTTATAAAATCCCAATTGTTGCTATGACAGCAAATGCTCGTGAAGAGGACAAAATGAAAGCCATTGATAGCGGAATGAATTATTATCTTGCAAAACCTGTGCGTATAGAGGAAATTAAAGAAGTACTTATCAAATGGTTCTCAGAATAAATAATATTGGCAGCCGTCCGCTTGAAGGTTGCAATTCTTAATATGTGATTTTAAACTTTAGTCACTTATAACTTTAAACTGTTATGATCTCACACGAAATTGATTACAAAATAGTTGGTGATGATATTCAATTCGTTGAAATTGAACTCGATCCACAAGAAACAGTTGTAGCCGAGGCAGGCGCAATGATGTTTATGGAAGACGGAATAACATTTGAAACAAAACTAGGAGACGGATCCACACCAAATCAGGGTTTTATGGGCAAAGTATTATCTGCAGGGAGTAGGCTTATTACAGGTGAATCAATTTTTATGACTCATTTTACCAATCATGGATATGGCAAACGTAAGGTTGCTTTTGCAGCTCCATATCCTGGGAAAATAATACCAATTAATTTAAAACAAATTAAAGGGCAATTGGTGGTTCAAAAAGATGGATTCCTTTGCGCCGCCTTGGGTACTAAAATTTCCATTCATTTAAATCGAAAGCTGGGAGCTGGTTTAGTGGGAGGCGAAGGATTTATTTTGCAGAAACTTGACGGTGATGGCATGGCGTTTATTCATGCTGGAGGAACAGTTGTTGAAAAAACATTAACCAATGAAACATTAAGGATAGATACTGGCTGTATTGTTGCTTATGAACCACAGATCGATTTTGACATAGAAACAGCTGGAAGCTTAAAATCAATGGTCTTTGGTGGAGAAGGTTTGTTCGTTGCAACATTACGCGGTACAGGAAGGGTTTGGCTACAATCAATGCCCATCCGTAAATTAATTCAACGACTATCGATTATGAGCCCTGCCTCACGCAAAGAAGGAAGATCAATATTAGGTGGGTTTTTAGAAGATTAATGTACGATAGAAAAAGTAAAAAGGAATTTAATAAATCAGAACTTAGCATCAATTTAAATCTTTCCAATAATTACTGTAGATGTTTTCTTTAAGGATTAATTCAGCATGATTTCCAGAATCTTGTATTTTTCCGTTTCCCAAGATATAAATCCGGTCACTGATAGTTTTTAAAACTTGTAAACGATGAGAAATGTAAAGTATAGCTTTGTTTTTTTTATGTTTTTGTAATAGAGCTATTGTGAATTTTTCAGTTTCCCTGTCCATTGCTGCAGTTGCCTCATCTAGAATGAGAATTTGCGGATTTTTGTACAACGCTCTCGCCAATGCGATAATTTGTCTCTGTCCTCCAGATAAGTTTATTCCCTCTTCTCCAAGGAGTGTTAATGGTCCTTGAGGTAACTCGATTATATATTTTTCAAAACCGTTTTCATTTAGGAATTGAAGAACGTGAGGTACTTCTTCTTCTGAACTAGTTAAGCAAATATTTTCAATAACATTACCATTAAATAAATGAATATCCTGAGGTACAACCCCTATTATTTTACGCCATGTATTTGTATTTATACTGTTTAATGAAAATTGATTATTAACAATTACATCCCCATTTTCTAGGGAATAAAATTTTTGCAATAAACTAGCTAACGTGCTTTTTCCACTCCCGCTTTCTCCAACCAAAGAAATAAGTTCGCCTTTACACATAGTTATATTTATATTTTTTAGTATTCTTTTTCTACCAGCAAATCTGAACGATAAATCTTTTATTACAAGGTTTTCGAAATCAATGGTTTCATTTTTATCAATTATTTTATTTTCTGGTTGAATGCTTGTAAATTCATACATTCTGTTAAATGCAACTTTAGCTTCATTTATTGGTATTGCAATTATTGCCAGGTTGCCAATTGAAGGAAGTAAGGTTGATGATATTCCAAGAATTGCCATTAATTTACCAACCAGCATCTCGTCAGAATAAACAAGGTACGTGTTATATATTAACACTATACACAAAAACAATACCCCTGTTAATCCGGCAACAAAACCAAGGTGTATATTAATTTTACCAAGATTAAAAACTTTTTCCTGAAAATTACCATAAATGGCTTTGTTCAAATTTGCAAAAAATGGCTGTTTATTGAAATTTTTAATTTCAGAAATACCTGATAATGTGCTAATATAGTTGCTTTCGCTGTGGGCATAAGATACCATTACTTCTTTTTGTGAAACAATTATTTTCTTATTAAATCTAAAAATAACTAAAAAGTATAATGGCATGCTAAATAATGCAATTAAACCCGTTTGCCATGAGTAAAAAAATAAAAAAAGAACTGATGTAATTGAAATTAAACCATCAATAATTACACTGCCAACAAATTGAGTAATTACACGCTGTATGCGAGCTGTGTCATTTAAACGTGCAACCAAATCGCCCTTTTTCCGGGTATCGAAAAACGATTTAGGCAAAAAAAGCAAAGCATTGTAAAATGAATCAATTATCCGGTTGTTAAATTGCTTTCCCTGAGTTATCAGTAAAAATTGTCGAATTGCAGTAAACCCTGTCCGGACTATAAGCAAGAATACAACAAGGATAATGCTTATAAGGAGTTTTTGAAAATCCTTTTCAGGCAGGATTTCATCTATTAGTTTTTGCGAAAAAATGGACATCACCATGCCAAGTACAGCAATAGCCAAACCAATAATAATACTTACAATGAGTATTTCTTTATCTTCATTTATCAAATCCAAAAACCATTTTCTTTTCGCAGTTTTAATAGTTTTGATTTTCTCAAATGTTTTATTGGGTTGCAAAATAAGGCATGCTTTAGAGATCCAGACTTTTTCTATTTCTTCTTTTGTATATTGCACAATCCCATTTGCAGGATCACCAATAATAAATTTGTTATTTTCGAAAGTATAGCAAACAACGTAATGTTGCAATTTGTTTTCGAATGTAAGGTGCAGTATTACTGGTTTTCCGTGATCAATAAGGCTTGTGATATCGGCTTCGCATCCTTCTGCATTAAAGCCAATCTGGTTAGCAACCTGAAACAATCCTAAAAGCGTTGTTCCTTGTTTTGATGTGCCACTTAACTCTCTTAATCTTTCTAGTGAAACCTCACCTCCATACAAGTTTAAAAGTGATTTAAGACAAGCAACACCACAATCGGATTGGTCTTGCTGAAATTCGAAAGTATTTCTTATTTTATTAATGTCCATTATTCTCTAAGATATTTCAGTAAAGATTCAACCCTTACTTCACCTTTGAATACTTTTATCAATTTTTGGTCTTCATTATAAATTAAGCTAGTTGGAAAGGGACAATCCCCAGAAATCTTCTGGAATTCATTTTTGCTGTCAAATAAAATAAAAACATTATCTGAATTAAGCAAATTTGTGTGTTTTAGCTTTTCTAATAAAATAGTTGGTTCTTCAAAAGATATCATAACAATTTGTGTGTTATTGAAATTATCAATATTTTTATTTATTTGCGAAATTTCAACCTGACAGTGTTCACA
>JAIFLC010000093.1 GCA_020049295.1 Bacteroidota bacterium | reverse complement strand
TGTACTTTAAAATATAACTCCAGAGCACAAAACATTAAAATTTATTAGAAATAAATCGGACTTATATCGAACTCACGTTAATTAGCATTACTTATTATGATCGGTACTTTTTTAAAGCAAGATCTTGTTTAAGAAGTTTTGTCATATACATATATAATGCAGGTAATTCCAATTTAAAGCTTTCAGGGGCTTCGAAAAAATGCTCTACAGCTACGGCAAAAAATTCGTAGATATTTGCTCCTGCATAATTACGAAAAAGATGAGTTTCCTTGTTTTGTATTATTAGTATTTCTCTTTTAGATAGCTTAATAATCTCATTTAAATAGTAATCCAAATCCTGATCATGCTTATCAGTTCTAATAATCGTAATCATAAGAGCATGAGCCATTTCGTGCAAACCAAGATTTATATTATCGGTAGAATTAAGATAACCATCTTTTAGTTTTTCCCATGAATATATAATCACTCCATGCGGATTTACCTCTCCATCGTGAAGCTTTCCGGTTAATGGATTTCTATAAGATCCAGGATAAATAAATACAGTACGGAATATTGGTAATACATAACTTTTAAATCCAAATGTAAGCTGTACTTGCGAAAACAGAACATGAAGCTTCATTTGGCTTGTTACTTTAATGCCCTGTCTTCCAATAATTCTGACAATCTGAATTAAATTGTGAACTCTGAAAATGAATCGCTTTTTTTCCTTTTCAGATAATAGTCTATAATAATTAAAGTATTGCTTTAAAAATGAATCATATTCTTCGAACCTTTTTTTAGGTATAAAAATGCGTCGGATTATTCTTACAACATCAAATTGGTTGAGCGTAAAAACTATTAAAAATAATATAATGAAAACGACATAAAGATTATCTTTTGCGATCATTGATAGTTTTTGGATGGATCTATATTTGATACTTTTTAATATCGGATAATTGCATCATAAATGGCTTGTTGAATATCGGTTCTGACATTCATTTTAAGTAGTTTATTATTATCCTGATCGGGGTGAACACGATTTGAAAGAAATATATACACAATTTGCTGATATGGATCGGCCCAAACGATTGTTCCAGTAAACCCAGAATGACCATAACTTTCGGCTGATACACATTTACAAGTAGGTCCATCTTTTGTATAATCCATTTGTGGTTTGTCAAATCCTAACGCTCTTCTGTTTTCAGAGATGATATTAGGTGATTTTGTAAATAAATCAATAGTTTCTTTCTGAAAATATTGTTCTCCTCCATATTCACCACCATTTAAGAACATTTGCATAATTTTGGCTAAATCATCAGCGGTTGAGAAAACTCCAGCATGACCACAAACACCACCCAGCATTGCTGCTCCAGGATCGTGAACTGTTCCATGTATAAGTTGTCTTCGAAACAACTGATCGTTTTCGGTGGGTACAATTTCGTTTTTTGGAAATTTGTTCAGTGGTAAAAAACTTGTTCTGTTAGCTCCCAATGGTTGAAAAAATGTTGTATCAAGATAATCAGCAAATAAGGCTCCTGTTTTATTTTCTACAATTTTATAGAAATAATAATAGCCCAAATCACTGTATCGGTATTCCTTTTTATCGATTAATTTCGATTGCCTTATCATTTTAAAAATTGTATCGTTATAACTACTTAGTATAAAAAGATTATCTGTTACAGGTATTGAATAATTGGTTTTTTTTGTAAATGAGTAAATCCCCTCTTTCATCCGGTAATTTTTTGATAAGTATAAGTTATCATTTACTTTATAAGGATAATCTTCAGAAAATTTTCTGTTTGAAAGGCTTTGGTCGGGAAATAATGTTTGCAATGTTGCTGTATAGAAAGGAATCCAGCCATTGAGTCTTGCCTGGTGAGTAAGCATATCACGAATAAGTAAATTTCCTTTATTGGTTGTATCCAGATCTGGAAAATACCTTTTTAAACTATCATCAATATTAAATTCATGTTGTTCATATAATCGCATTAAGGCTGGCACAGTGGCTACAATTTTAGTTATCGAGGCAATATCATAAATTGAATTATCGGTTACAGGTATTTCTTTAAAATAGTCGTGATAACCGAACGATTTGTCGTAGAATACAATTCCATTTCGTACAGCTAGTATTCTGCAACCGGGAGTAGCTCTATCGTTAATAGCTTTAAGTGCAATTGAATCTGCTTTGTAAAGTTTTTCTGAGTCAATACCGGCCTCTTCGGGAATGCTATATTTTAGTCTTATTTTTTTTTTTAACTCAATACCTAAACCAACCGGAAAATCATTATTTATTGTGATAGGTAGCTTGCCGGATACGATTATTCCTCCAAAAATTGCCTGAGCAGCAATACTTTGAGTAATTTCATCATTCTCATAGGCAACTAATATAGCTGCAATTTTATTCTGAGCAGTAAGTGCTTTTAAACTATATGGATTTGCAAACAATGTAATTACAACTTTTGAGCCTGCAGACAACCTAATAATAGATTTCAAATATTCGTCTTTTACCCCATAATTATTTCCCGATGGATACAACGATGAGCTATATATGCTTGTAATAACCAGGTCGTATTTTGAAAGTATTCGAATCAATGAGTCGGTCAATCCATTTTGGTTATAAAAATGGTCGACTTTTGCATATTTATCAAGTGTTTTCTGAAAAGTAGTTATTTTATCAGTTCCAAAAGAAACAGACGCAATTTTTTTGTTTTTTAGCTTTGTTATAGGCAACAAACTACGTTCATTTTTTATTAGTGTTAATCCCGATTCAACAAGATTTCTGCGGGTAAGATCAAACTTAAACCTATTCAAGTCCTTTTCCAGGCCAGCAATTTTAACATATTCATTTTCTCGCAAATAATTATTAAGTCCAGCTTTATATTTAGCTGCTAAAACTTTGCGACAGCTAGTCTCAATCTGATCTCTGGAGATTTTATCTTGTTTAACAAGTTTTTTTATTCGGGCAATTGCTTTTGCGACATTCTCTGAAAACAGTAAAATATCATTGCCAGCTGCGAGAGCCATGCATTCAATTTCACCGGGAGTATTACTTTCAGAAACACCTTTCATATTTAATGCATCAGTAAAAACCAATCCTTTAAAACCTAGTTCATTTTTAAGCAAATCAGTAATTACAGCCTTTGATAAGGTCGTTGGTAATTCAGGTGTTTTTTCTAAAGCTGGAACATTTAAATGAGCCACCATAACACCCTGAACACCTGCATCGATAAGCTTTTTAAATGGATATAACTCAACAGAATCGAGTCGTTCTTTTGAATGATAAACAGCCGGCAAGGTATAATGCGAATCTTTATCTGTATCACCATGTCCGGGAAAATGTTTTGCAACGGCCATAATACCAACATCTTGCATACCTTTCATATAAGCAACACCCTTATTTGTTACGTTTTCTTTGTTTTCGCCAAAAGATCGCACATTAATTACAGGGTTTTGTGGATTATTATTTATATCAACTACTGGTGCAAAATTGATGTGAATTCCCTGTCTTTTAAGTTGAAATCCTATATCGCGACCCATTTGGTAAATGAGCGTATCATTCTCAATAGCACCAAGCATCATTTGTTTTGGATATTTAAAAGTGGAATCGAGACGCATACCTAAACCCCATTCGCCATCGATAGCAATAAGTAAAGGAATTTCTGAGATAGATTGGTAATAATTTGTGAGCTTTGCTTGTCGAACGGGGCCTCCCTGAAAAAATATCAAACCGCCAATTTTGTTCTTCTCTACCAATTGAGCAATATCATCGATATGATCCTGATCTTTATTTGAATATGCAGCAACCATAAACAACTGGGATATTTGTTCATCAAGAGATAGTTTTTTCATTACAGAATCAACCCAACGGTTTTGATCTGCATCATAATTTTCTGGAACTTGAGCAAAAAGCTGAGCATTTAATATGATTAATCCGATAGAGAGAAAAACAATTCGTTTGAACATTTTTTGAGTAGATATAATCTGTTTAACCTTAATTTATTTGCAATAGCAAATATACAGTTTTGACTGCTTAAGCCATAGAAAGTTTGATGAATCTTAAAAAAATGATATAAAAAAAGAGCTGTATCAGTTGAACAGCTCTTTTTAGTATGGAAATTAAATACTATTTTTTATAATAATCGGTACTTTCAAAGATTTTATCAGCTGATTTTGCAATAAACCCGCTATAAAGGCTTCCGTCTGTATCAGGATAACGTTGTGCAAACTCATAATAACATGCAGGAATACTTGTAATGCGATCGGCAAACTCTACATTAACATGATCGGCCAATGTACTTGATTGCTGCAATAGTTCTGCTTTTGTACCTTTAATTTCGCCTCCCGATGAGTTTAATAAAAAACCATTTGATTTTAAGAATTCATTTACTTTTTCAATTGTATTTAAATTCTTTAATGCATTAATATTAACTGTAAAATGGTTTGCCCTGAAACCGTAAACATAAACCCAAGCAGCATACTCTGATTCATTACGCAGTTTAATGTAAGTTTCATAATCAGGTATACCCCATATATTGCCAGAAAATATCAACTCATCGGATTTAAATTTTACTAATGGAACCTGATCTAAAATGTCTTTAACTGTTTTTTGAAGAAAATCGCTAAAATCCTTTGTTTTAAGTTCGCTAATAAAAACCCTTGGTGCGTTTTTATCTGTTTTGTGCTCGAAATGTCGGGCAAACAAATGTTTATCTTCGAAAGTATATTTACCTTTTGCCGAATAACCATGCTCAATAAAAATTCGTGATAATACATCAATGTTTATACGCGGATCATCATAAGTTCTAAAGGCGATATGATCATTTAATACTTTTTCTCCTGAATTAGTAAAAAGTTCATAAATTCGCCTCGCAGATGGATTTTGATTTGTATAATCAATCCATAATCGATTAAATACATCATCTAATGTCATAAGTTAACGTTTTTAAATATTTGAATGATAAACAAATAATTTACCCAGATGTTCAGGGTTATTCAAAATGTTTTAACTTTAGTGTAATAAAATTTAGAGTTTAGTGTCAAAAACCCAATAATTAGAATAGAGTACTCATTTATGAGCGATCAGGAGCTTCTTGAAAAAATTGCAATAAAAGATGAACAAGCCTTTCGGTTATTTGTCGAAAAGTACCATGTTCTTGTTCTTAATGTTTGCAACAATATCTTAAATAATTATGACGATTCGATGGATATTTCTCAGGAAGTATTTATTAAAATTTACGAATCGGTTGATAAATTCAGAGGTGAATCGAAAATATCTACCTGGCTGTATCGAATTGCTGTAAATAAATCATTAAACCACCTACGATCAAAAAAACGACAAAAGTGGTTCTCAAGCCTTGATACAATTTTTGGCGACGAATCAAAAAAAACGGATATTAAAAATCCTGATTTAAATATTGGTGAGCAAATTGAATTGGATGAGAATAAAATAGCTTTACAACAAGCCATAGCAAAACTTCCCGAAAAACAGAAAACAGCTATTACATTAAATAGCTTTGAAGAACTACCCTACAAGGAAATTAGTGAAATAATGGGAATAAGTGTTACCGAAGTTGGGGTATTAATCAACAGAGCTAAAAAGAACCTGCAGAAATTAATACTGGACTATTATAAAAATAATTGAAAAACTTTGTAATAAAATCAATATTAAAGTGTCACATAAAAAACTGGAAAGAAATGAATTGCAAAGAGTTTAAAAATAGAATTCCTGATTATTTAGATCAAAAATTAACTATTGATTTAACGAATCAGTTTAATGAGCATCTGAAGAATTGTTCAGATTGTTCTTTGCTGTTCGAGAAAATGAATAACACATTGCTGCTATTAAACAAGCCTGATCGTATTTCTGAACAACCTTATTATTTTACTCAGCTAAAGCAAAAAATGGAAAACAGGATTCATCCAAACGAATCGTTTTTTCAGGTTTTATTAACAAAAAAAATTATACAACCTGTTCTTTACTTGGGGTCAATAATAATAGCTGTTTATATTGGGATTTTAATCGGTTCGGGTACTCCGAATACTACACAATATGCTGAAAAAACAAAAACTGATACAAGCTATATTGAAGTATTAGCTCAATATCAATATTTTAATGAAATGGAACTTGAATCTATTGAGAAAAACTTAATCAAAGAAGATTCATTTAATAATAACCAAGAGAAATAAAAATTTATATCATGGATACAACAAATAAAAAGAGACTTTTAATAACTATTATAATTTTACTTTTAGTTATAAATATTTCGGCCCTTGCAACAATTATATACACCAATAATATAAAACAAAAACGATTTGATGATATAAGAAAAACAAAAGAACAAGTTGAGTTTGCTGGGATGCATCGATTTTTAAAAGAAGAGCTTAAACTAGACGAGGAGCAATTTCAAATATTCAAAGAAACAGGTCGAAGAAATTTTAAACAGAATAGAGAGATTGCATTAAAGCTTGATGAAAAGCGACTTGAATTTATTGATGAATTAACTCGCGAAATACCAGATGAAAGCACACTTGATGAAATTGCACAAGAGATAGGTGATCTGCATTATCAGCTTAAGAAGAATACTATTAAACACTATTTTGAACTAAAGAAAATCTGCAATCCAGAACAGCAAAAAGTTATGGAAAAGTTATTTATGCAAATGATTCAAAAAGAGGGTGAGCGACCTATGGATCGTAATGAAAGAATGAGAAACAAAGGTAGAAATCCTAATCATCAAAATACTGATTAATCGCTTATCTCCATGATCGGTAATAAATTAAAGAAAACAAAGCATATATCTCCAAACGACCAAGCAACATATTTGCAGATAATATCCATTTTCCTGCATCGGGTATAGTTCCAAAATTGCCTAGTGAGTAAACTAAATTAAAACCAGGTCCGACATTTCCCATAGTTGCAGCTGAACCCGAAAATGCTGATAATGAATCTACACCCATCGCAGTTAAAAGCAATGCGGATAGAAAAACAATCAGAATATAAAGAACTATGTACATAATGGCATTATTCACTGCCTCTGGATTTACTGATTTGTTATCAACCTTTAATACGATAACTGCATTTGGATGGTGAAATCTTTGAATCTGGATTTTTAATGCTTTTAATAAAATTAAAACTCTATCGACTTTTATACCTCCAGCAGTTGAACCAGCGCATGCACATTGTAATGTAAAATATATAAGTAACATAATTGCAAAAGAGGGCCAAATCGTAGAGTTTGCATTAGCAAAACCTGTTGTTGTAGAAAGAGAAACGACCTGAAAAGCTGCATATCTTAATGATCCAGGAAAACTATAAAAGTTATTTAAATACAAGTTTAAAGCAACAAATAATATTCCTGCCAGAGTTGAAAAAAAATAAAATTTAACCACCCCTGATTTAAAAATATTATACTTGCTCCCAGTAAACGTATAAAATAATAATCCAAAATGAATTCCTGACAAAAACATAAAAACAATTACAATAATATCAATAGCAACATTATCGTAATAGGCTATTGATAAATTTTTAGTAGAAAATCCACCAGTTGCAATAGTAGCAAACGAATGGTTAATAGCATCAAAAAAGCTCATTCCAGCAATCCTTAAAGCAATAGTTTCTAGTAGTGTAAGTCCTAAATAAACAATTACTAAAACCCTAAATACTTGTTTTGTATTTTGAATAAAACTATGCTGAGCCAGAGGTGAAAACTCGTTTTTTATAAGAACTGCTCTAACATGCCCAATATTAGGCAATACTACCAGTGCAAAAATAATTATACCAATACCACCGATCCAATGTGTAGCTGATCGCCAAAAAAGCAACCCTTTTGGTAAGATCTCTATATCTGATAAAATTGTAGAACCAGTAGTTGTAAAACCAGAAACACTCTCAAACCAAGCATTTGTAAACGTAAATTCACCACCCCATATTACATAAGGAATCACTCCTAATAAACAAGTTAATAGCCAACTTAAAACCACAATTAAAAATCCTTCTCTTGAGCTAATTTCTTTGGCTGGTGGTACATAAATAAGTGGAAAAATGCCAAATAAAAACGCAACTATTGATGAGTATAATAATGGAAAAATACCAGAATCCTTATATAAAAGGGATATTAAAAATGAAATAAACAGAAATAAGGAATTAAAAAGGAAAATTAATCCGATATACCTTATTATTATATGTGGTCTCATGGTTTTAAGTCAGATGACTTTTTTACAAATAATGTTTTTATTGCATTGGCAAGATCATAAATTTCATCTTTAGTTTCAATTTCAATGCTAAAGGGCTTTTTATAATCATTATAATCGTTTACCCCTTTAATCATTCTGGTAATTGGACTAATAACATAATAGTGAATAAAATAACTAAAGATTAATGAAAAAATGACACCAGAAATAATCGCTACTATACCAGGCATGATTGCTTTATTGGTTCGGTTTTTAAGTTCTGAACCTGTCTGGTACATTGTTTTTTGATTTAAAACCATTAATTCATTTACTGCCTGTTTTACTGTAGCAAAAGACTGTTGGTGATTTTCGTAATACCATTTAAGGTCACCCTCTTTTGAAGTGCCCACAATAGGTCTTATCCAAATGTTTTTATATTCAAAATAACTATAACGAATACGATTTATGTACTCATTCTCACCGGAAATGGTAACGTTATTTTGCGCAATATTGAAATTGTGTAGAAATATGCTATCAGCATCATGGATAGTTTTGCGACCTTCTCCCCAATTACCTAATATTAGCAGTAAAATCCCACTATCTTCTCTCTCGAGTGCTTCGATCATATTATTAGCAGCATCGATACTCTTATAATTTTCATCAAGCAGATCCTGTACTGATTTTCCAACATGCGAGAGTTCGTATATTGAGATAACTCCGGCAATAATCAGCATTATTGTCAGAATAACAAATCCACTAATTATTTTATATTTTAATTGCATTTGATTTCTAAATTAAAGATGCAAATGTAATATAAACCCAAACGAATTATTCACCATGAAGTAAAAAAAGTCATCACAAATGTGATGACTTTCTTTTCTATTTTGCAATGATTACTTTAAGTGATCGGTTTAATCCATTTTTTCCAATAAATTTCAGATAATAAAT
>JAIFLC010000170.1 GCA_020049295.1 Bacteroidota bacterium | reverse complement strand
ATAAGCTCTGTTCATGTCAAATTCTGTTTTATCACCAAAATCATCTATTCCGCTATCAGAATTTTTCTGGAAAATTTTAATACTGCTATTAACACCATTTATATCATTAACAGTAATATGGATATAAGGCGCACTCTTTAAAACAGAATCTTTTTTTTCTTTAGGCCAATCGGATAGTACCTCCTCAAATTGAATGTTCTGAAAGTAAGTAAAATATCTTGCAACATTTTCAACATTAAAATCAGTTTCGGGCTGGTTCTTATTATTTATAAGTGCAAATGATCCATCGTTAAAATTTTTAATTATAAATGATTTTTCAGGAATCTGTGGATATTCAACAGTAATTGTACTGATGTTTTGTGGTAAATAATTAAATATCATCTTGTTGCGCCAAAAGTTCTCGTCAGTAATAAAAAGCTGTGAAACCTGAGCTTTAAATCCAGGTATTTTTACAACATAGGGTTCGGAAGAATTGATCATCATCATATAGGTTTTATCTTTACTCATGGATGGTTTACTTACCAAGAAATTATGTTTACTAAATCGATTTTTTATTACCTTAACCTTAATACCTTCTTTCTTTAGCAACGATGCAATTTGCACTTTTTCTGCTTTTGAAACAGGATATTGAATTTCTATTCGATTAAGCGCCATTAAGAAATTTCCAATGATTTGTTCTTTCGTAAGAAATTTTTTATTTACAGTCCATTGTTCATTTTCTTTTGTAAGTATGATTTGACTTACCTCATCCAGGATACGTATCTCAACAATTTGATCGATATTTTCGACAGAAAAACGGCTACTTTTTAGATTTAAATTACCAGACGAATTAGAAAAAAAGAAAACAATAGCCAACATAAGCAATAAAATCAGAACTACTATATAAAATAAATACTTTCGCATAAAAGTTAATTTGAA
Organism: Bacteroidota bacterium; assembly: GCA_020049295.1. Taxonomy (GTDB): domain Bacteria; phylum Bacteroidota; class Bacteroidia; order Bacteroidales; family UBA12077; genus UBA12077. The sequence goes on along the minus strand of JAIFLC010000170.1, from coordinate 26,044 downwards.
ATTGAATTAAAGTGATAAAATCAGCTATACTTTCTTCGTCTCAGATAATTCCACGTTAAACCAAAAATAATAATTAACACAAGAGGTAATAAGGTATTAATAAGCTGCCATTTTAGGCGCTGATTAAGTGTTTTATTCTTATCAAGTAGTCGAAGTGTAATTTCACGAGAGCGAAGATTAATAATACCGTCCTTATCGACAAGATAATGCACCATATTCATCACCAGATCTTTATTTCCATAGGTTTGCTTTGAATATCTGTCGTATCCAAGTGGTGACAAAAATATACCGTCAGCACGAGTTCTAACTTCGTTGCGAATAATATCTGCATCAGAGACAACAATCATTTTTGTAGATAAACTTTTTTCGAGATACTCAAATGGTTGTCCTGCAGTATATTCTGTAATTATCCTATTTTTAAAAACTGACTCAAATACGCCATCAAGCACTACTGCAACAGGTTGATAAGGTTGATTAAATGAGTAAGGATCGATTTCGTCCTTTATTTGTTCGAGGCTAATTAAGGCGGGAACATTTAATAATCTGGAGTTTTGAGATGAAAATAAAATAAACTCCTTTTTTATGTTCGGATTTTGTCCAACAGTATCGATAACGCTAGGAAACTCAGATTTAATCATATTTAGGTTGCGTGTTACCGGATGATTTGAAGAAGCCCCCAATAAGGGATGATATATCCAAGGTGCAGGAGCAAACTTTGGTTGAGCACCTGAAATTGCTGTATTTACGGGTATAATTGCACATTGCATATCCTGAATAATAGTTGGGTTTATGCGCACTCCATATTTAAAAAGCTGATCATCAATATTTGCATCATTATACAATGCAAATGTTGTGCTGCCTGCTGAAAGACTGTCAACATCAACTTTTACTTCATCAATAAACCATAATATTTTGCCACCACGCATAAGGTACTGATCAATAATAAATTTGCTTTTTTCAGAATACGAATCTGTTGGGCCTGCAATAATAATTGCTTCATATGGATCGAGAATAGTAACAAACTCCTTAATTGTAACCCTGTCGATATCATAATATCCCGATAATTCGCGAGTAATATCACCCGTTTGATATTCATCTAATTCGCCCTGGCCTTCGATAAAAGCAATTCTCTTACGTTCAGTAGCAGTAATTTTACGGATTGCATCAATAAAACTATATTCTAAGCTCTGAATAGAGTTATTGAGATTAACTTCGGCAGAAAATCCCGGGTTATTTATTAATAAATTTAACGGCACTTCATTTCCCTGAAAAGAAACGATAGCACCCGGAAATAGTACTTTCTCAGCTATTCCTCCTTCCCTATCACGGTCTTTTACATTGGTTGGGTTTAATCCACGATCATAAAGCTCCTGATATATTGCATTTCGTTTCGATTGGTCTGATGATTTTGATGGATTAATAAAGGAGTATTTTATGTTATCACCAGCAATGACTCTGAATTCGTCCATTAACTCTAAAAGTGACTTTCGCATTCGCTGAAAAGCAATAGGCATATCGCCATCCAGATAAATTTCAATGTAAACAATATCATTTAGCTCTTTAATTACTTTTTTGGATGGTTCTGATATTGTATATCGCTTATCTGTTGTTAAATCGATTCGAAAATAAATATAACCTGCAATATAATTAATAAGGATAATTATTGCGATGGCGAATAAAAGCTGAATTATATGTTGTTTTTTATTATTCTTACTCATTGAGATTAAAAGATATAATTACCATTTTCTACTTTGAAGAACCAGTTTTGTTAGCAATGTGAAAATAACTGCTACACTAATAAAATATAGTATATCGCGGCTATCGACAACGCCCCTGCTAAGTGATTTATAATGTTCGTTTATACCAAGATTTATAATAGAATTATCAATCTTACTAAAAACTGCGAGTTCACTTAAATAATCAAAACCCATAAACATAATAAAACATAAAAACATACCTATAATAAAAGCTACAATCTGATTATCTGTAATGGATGAAGCAAATATTCCTATCGAAATGTAAATGGCAGCCAAAAAAAACAGTCCGATATACGAACCCCAAGTTCCACCAATATCAATGCTTCCTACTGGATTTCCAAGCTTATAAACCGAAAAAAAGTAAATCAGGGTTGGTAACAGAGAAAACAAAACAAGTATAAAAGCGGCCAAACTTTTAGCTGAAACAATTTTAAGATCTGTTATGGGCCGCGTAAAGAGTGTTTCAATCGTTCCAGATTTTTTCTCATCGGTAAACATTCGCATGGTAATTGCAGGAACAAGAAAGAGAAAAATCCATGGTGAAATCACAAATAGTGCATCCAATGATGCATATCCACTATCAAGCACATTGTTAGATCCCGGAAAAATCCAAATAAACATACTGTTAATCAGCAAAAAAACAATAATAACAACATATCCGGTAATCGAACTAAAAAAACTACTCATTTCCTTTTTCAAGAGTGTATACATATATCGGTTTAGTTTTATCGAACACAAATTTAAATTTTAATATCAAGATTCAAAATACAATAATACGATTACCTGTTGCAATCTGCTTATTTTAATATTAACCAATGTTCATTGATATTATAAATCATTCCTTATTTTTGTTTTTTCTTTTCAAAATAGTTAATGGTAAGTAAACGCAAAATAATTTTCATAATTGCATTGATTCTACCCTTGTTCGGAGTGGGACAAGGGATTATTTCACTTTCAGAGAATACATATTTTGAAGCCGATTATGGGTATGGATCAATAATGCCTCATCATAGTTCAATCAGATATTTGCTCGAAGATCATATTCGGACTCTTGATATCAAATTTGTAAAATCGACAAGTGGTAAAAAATACTGGAATCAGTTGTTCAGATATCCTGATTACGGATTAGGTTTTTATCGTTCGAATCTTGGAAATAATGAGGTATTTGGCTATACGAATGCACTTTATGGCTTTACTAAAATACCATTTTTCAGCACTCCAAGTGGATCAAAAATTACTTATCAAATAGCAGTAGGTGCAGCTTATGTTACAAATCATTTTGATATTAATACGAATTATAAAAATCTGGCCATCGGAACACATTTTAATATTTACATTGATTTTAGTTTAAACTCATACATTGTATTAAGCAGAAATTTTGGATTAACAAATAATATCCGATTTACCCATGTATCGAATGGAAATGTTCAGCAACCAAATTATGGACTTAATATTCTATCCGCTTCCATAGGATTAGCTTATCAGTTTAATTCTGATTATCATATTAAAGAAATAATTGATTTGCCAGAAATAGAATCAAAAAACAACTTTTTAATTACATTATCTGGTGGTGCAAAATCAATTAACCATTACACTGTTGGAACTTATTTAGCTTCATCTCTGGTTTTTGATTACAATCGAAGATACAGTTTAAAAGGTGCATGGGGTGTTGGTACAGATGTATTTTTTGATGCAACCAATAGACAATTCTCTGAAAACAAAGATAAAAATGACATTATTAATTCAGATTTATACCAGGTTGGTATTCATGTTTTGCATGATGCAATTATGAATAAAATGACATTCACAGTTCAGCTTGGGGTTTATTTATATGCACCTGTTGAAACAGAAGCATTTTTTTATACCAGAACAGGCTTACGTTATGCAATTAATAAAAAATGGAATATAAGCATGACATTGAAATCGCATTACGCGATCGCAAGTTTTATTGAATGGGGAGTAGGTTACTCAATACTTGCAAAATGATTTATTTGGTATAACTGAAAATGAATAACTTAATAAGATGAAACGCAAATATTTCATACTAACCTTCATAATTGCTACATTAAGTTGCGATAGTACTTTTATGAATTCCGGAGATATTAATCGCATAGAGGTTCAAATTGATGAGTTTACAGAAATATTTATAAATGATATTTTTGATGTGTATTTGTACCAGGATACCACTTGTAAACTAAGCATTGAAGGAGGAGGTAATTTGTTACCAGGGATAAAATATAAGGTATTGGACGGTAAGCTTTCAGTTTCTAATGAAAATACTGCACAATGGAGTAGAGATTATGAAAAAATTAAATTGCATATTTCGGTTACTAAATTGTTATATCTGTATTTGAGCGAATCGTCTATGATACAATCAGTTGATACATTAATAACTCCTCAGTTAGAAGTATTTTCAATTATAGATTATGCTGATATCTATTTAATGGTTAAATGCGATAATTTTTATTTTGTTAATGCGGGAATATCTGGTGCCTTTATTGAATTAAAAGGATCAGCACGAAATTTTAGTTCCTGGGTAAGAGCATCAGCAATCTTAAAAGCAGATGAATTTGTTTCCGAAAATGTGATGATTGAAACTGAAAGTATTGGTGATTGTTATATTCATGCAACAAAAGAACTAACTATAAGTATAAATAATTCTGGAAATATTTATTATAAAGGAAATCCTGATTCAATCATCTATACAAATGACAGAGCACGTCAACAACTTATAAAATTAGAGTAAAAATTATTGAAGATAATTATAGATCAATCTTGCAACTCTTTCGGATGCTCCTGTACCACCAAGTCTCTCTCTTAATTGCTGGTAATTATTTAGCATTTTATTACGGTAATTTTCGTCAAAAAGTAGTAGATCAAGCTCTTTATTTATTTTTGCTGGTGTAACATCGAAATGAATTAGTTCTTTAACTACCTCGCTATCCATTATCAAGTTAACCAACGAAATAAATTTAATTTTTACCAGCATTTTAGCAACCAGATAAGATAAGTGACTAGCTCTATAGCATACCACTTGTGGAACATTAAACAATGCGGTTTCGAGAGTTGCAGTACCGGATGTTACAAGAGCTGCAGAAGAGAACTTCAGCGTATCATATGTTTGATTATAAACAACTTTTATTTGATGTCCACGAATATAATTATTGTAAAACTCAGGTTCAATTGATGGTGCAGCCGCCAAAACAAACTGGTGATTTTTGTAATTAGGAATTATCTGAAGCATTATTCTCAGGTTTCGATGAATTTCCTGTTTGCGGCTACCAGCGAGTATAGAAATAATAGGCTTATTACCTAATCCATTTTCATCGACAAATTTTTGGAAACTACCTTGATCATCAATTTTTTCTTGCACAGCATCGAGCAATGGATTTCCGGCATAATTAACAGGGTAATCAAATTTCTTGAAGTAGTCGACTTCAAATGGGAAAATCACGAACATCTTGTCGACAAATGCTTTAATCTTTTTAATACGTGATTCTTTCCATGCCCAAATTTTAGGTGAGATATAATAATACGTTTTTATTCCGTTAGCTTTGGCAAATTCGGCCATTCTAAGGTTAAATCCCGGGTAATCAATAAGAATTAAAACATCAGGGTTATATTGAAGGATATCGCTTTTGCATTCCTTAAAGAATCTGCTAATTTTTCGAATGTTAATCAGCACTTCGATAAAGCCCATTATGGCTGTTTCGCGGTAATGTTTCACCAGAAATCCTCCCTGAGCTTGCATTAAATCACCACCCCAAAAACGATATTCAGGATTAGGATCGACCATATTCAATCCTTTCATTAGATTTGACCCATGTAAATCGCCTGAGGCTTCTCCTGCAATGATATAATATCTCATATTAAAATGCGAACTTGGTAATAAACACAAATGCAGCAAACAGTATTGTTGCCATCAACACTCCGCGTGCAGAATACAAGTAATTTTTTCGGATAAAAATAAAAAAAAGAACCAGATTAGGAATAACACACAAGCTAACAATCTTTGTAAACACCTGTTTTGCAACTAGATAATTTAAAAGCTCATCAACTTTATACAAGTCAAATTTTAAGAAGTAAACTATTAACATGGTAATAATAGGAGCAATTATTCCGAGGATTAATCCCAGTGGTAGAGAATCAAATTTAGATCTCATAATTCCATTTTTTTAGTTCGTCAATCTTATCGTAATCTGTAAAATCTATTTCAACAGGTACAATTGAAATGTAATTATTAGCTAATGCCCATTCATCGGTGTCAGTAGCTCCATTTTCGGTATTTTCAAAATATCCTACAAGCCAAAAGTATTCACCATTGCGTGGATCAAGTCGTTTATCAAATTCCTCTTTCCACATCCCCTTAGCCTGGCGACATATTCGAACACCTTTGATTTCGTGCTTAGGTATTGCAGGGAAATTTACATTCAGGCAAGTGCCTTTCGACAATCCATTTTTTAGCACATTTTCGACTATCTTTTTGCCATGATCAATAACAGGACTAAATTCTGCATCGGGCGAATAATCAAGTAGCGAAAAACCGATTGAAGGAATACCATAAATGCAACCTTCTATCACTGCAGCCATTGTACCAGAATATATAACACTAACCGAAGCATTTGAACCATGATTAATACCTGAAACAATCAAATCAGGTTTGCGGAATAAAATTTCACTCATGGCCAATTTTACTGAATCAACAGGCGTTCCACTACATCCATAAACTGTAACATTATCAATTTCCTTAATTTTTTTGTATCGGATCGGAACTTTTACCGTAATTGCATGCGACATACCTGAGTTTCCATGCAAAGGGGCAACAACAAATACATCGCCAAAAGGTTTTACTATTTCAACCAAAGCTGCTATACCTTTAGCATTTACTCCATCGTCGTTTGTTACTAAAATCAAAGGCTTATTCATCTTAACCTCCATCAACTTTTTATATAAATGCAAAGATATTCAATTCCTTTAAAGTTTTTGCAAAATGAAAATAATTCCGATTTATGCGTATTTTCGTATTTGTAAAACTAATTTTTTATGCAAGGAATCAAACTAACAAATGATTTAGAATTATCGAGAATAATTCATGGCAATTGGAGGCTTGCTGAATGGAAACTCAGCAATCAGCAACTATTAGCATTAACCCAGCAAATAATCGAATTAGGAATAACCAGTTTTGATCATGCTGATATTTACGGAAATTACTCATGTGAAGAATTATTTGGTGATGCGATAAAACTTAAAAAGGAACTTCGACAACATATTCAGATTATTACCAAATGTGGAATTAAACTCATTTCAGATAAATATCCTGAAAGAAAAGTAAAACATTACGATTATGGTTATGACCACATTATTTTGTCCGTTAATAACTCATTAAAAAACTTTGGTACCGATTATATCGATTTGCTATTATTGCATCGCCCTGCTCCATTCTTCAATCCTGACGAAGTGGCAAAGGCATTTTCTGAATTAAAGAAAACAGGAAAAGTACTGCATTTCGGTGTTTCAAACTTTAGTCCATTGCAATTTGAAATGTTGAATTCATATTTGGATGATAAACTGGTAACAAACCAGGTTGAAATTTCGCCTTATTGTTTAGAGCATTTTGAAAATGGGAATATGGATTTCTTTTTAAAGGAACGAATAAAACCATTGGCATGGTCGCCATTAGCAGGAGGCAGATTGTTTAAACCATTCGATGAACGGAGTAAAAGGTTAAGTGATGCACTTCTAAAAGTCTCAAAAGAACTAAAAATTGATTCAGTTGATAAAACAATTTATAGTTGGATTCTAAAACATCCCAGTTCTATTTTGCCAATTGTTGGATCGGGTAAAATTGACCGGATAAAAAATGCTGTTGAGGCTTTACATATTGATATGCCATTAGAGTTATGGTATAAAATTTATAATGCATCGACTGGAAAAGAATTACCATAGTAAAAACTAATCTTTCGAACAGCTTTAATTGTTTGATAGGTCTAATTTATTTTAGTGCCTATTTTTTTATATTTTTGCAATTCGTTCAACAGAAATCAGAAAATAAAGAATTATGAAAATCTCATACAACTGGCTAAAAACCTATATCGATACTGAATTACAACCCGACGAAATTGCCAAAATTTTAATAAATACAGGTCTCGAAGTTGAAAATGTTGAAAAATTCGAATCCGTAAAAGGTGGATTAGAAGGGCTTGTAATTGGTAAGGTTACATCATGCAAAAAGCACCCCAATGCTGATAAATTAACCTGTACCACTGTTGATGTTGGGAATGGTCGCGAGTTACCCATTGTTTGTGGAGCACCCAATGTAGCCGAGGGACAAAAAGTAGTTGTGGCGACCGAAGGAACAAAATTGTTTTTTGGTGATAAGGAAATTGTAATCTCAAAAACCAAAATGCGTGGCGAAGTATCGGAAGGAATGATTTGTGCCGAAGATGAGATTGGTTTGGGATCATCACATGCTGGAATAATGGTTCTTGATGAAAAAGCAGTTATAGGTACACCAGCAAAAGAATATTTTAATATCGAATCGGATACTGTATTTGAAATAGGAATTACTCCAAACCGTATTGATGGTGCTTCGCATATAGGAACAGCCCGCGATGTGGTTGCATTTTTAAGTCAATCGCAAAAAATAAATTTGCTACAACCATCGGTTGATCAATTTAAAATTGATAATAACAAACTTAAAATTGAAATCGAATTAGAAAATCTGGAAGCATGTCCTCGATATACAGGTGTTACCGTCACCAATGTAAAAATTGAACCATCTCCCCTATGGTTGCAAAACAGACTTAAGGCAATCGGTTTAAAACCAATAAATAACCTGGTTGATATTTCGAATTTTGTGTTACATGAAACAGGCCAGCCACTTCATTTTTTCGATGCAGATAAAATAGAAGGAAAAAAAGTTATCATAAAAACCCTGAAGGAAGGAACCCAATTTCTAACACTCGACGAACAGGAACGAAAATTATCTGGCGAAGACCTTATGATTTGCAATGCCAATAAAGGAATGTGTATTGCAGGTGTTTTTGGTGGAATAGAATCAGGCGTTACCGAGAATACAAAAAATGTATTTATTGAGAGTGCTCACTTTAATTCGGTTTACATTCGAAAAACAGCAAAACGACATGGATTGCACACCGATGCATCGTTCCGTTTTGAGCGCGGCAGTGATCCCAATATTACAGTTTATGCTCTTAAACGTGCTGCATTATTAATCAAAGAAATTGCAGGCGGTGAAATCTCTTCTGAAATTATCGATGTATATCCGAATAAGATTAACGAATGCAATGTTGAACTTACATTTAAAAACTTAAAGCGATTAATAGGTAAGGAAATTGAAAAATCAAATGTAAAACAGATACTTACATCGCTTGATATTAAAATAGTTTCGGAAGATCAGGAGAAACTAATACTCGAGATTCCAACCTACCGTGTTGATGTAACACGAGGAGTGGATGTGATTGAAGAAATTCTTCGTATTTACGGTTACAACAATGTTGAAATTTCGGAGCATGTTAACTCGAGTTTGTCTTATATTCAATATCCCGACAAAGAAAAGATTCAGAATATTATTTCAGACATGTTATCGAATAATGGCTTTAGCGAAATTATGTGCAATTCGTTAACCAAAGCCTATTATTACAACGATTCGGAATCTTTTAAACCGGCAAACCTGGTTTATATCGTAAATGCGCTTAGTCAGGATCTTAATGTAATGCGCCAGACATTGCTATTTGGAGGTTTAGAGACTATTGAATACAATAAAAATCGTAGAAATAAAGACCTAAAACTTTACGAGTTTGGCAATGTTTATAATTTAAAAGAAGGCAAGAATGAAAATCCTTTAAAAAATTACAATGAGGAGTTTCATCTTTCACTTTTCTTATCTGGGAATAAAACAGAAGAAAGCTGGATTATAAAAGAAGAACCTACCAGTTTTTATCTACTGAAATCCTACGTTGAAAATATTCTTGAAAGATTGGGTTTTGATATCAATAAGGCAGTTGTAAACTCAATAAATAATGACATTTTTTCTGAAGGATTAAGTTATATTTATAATGAAAAATCAATTATTGAGTTTGGAATTTTAAATAAGAAACTAGCCAAAAAATTCGATCTTGAGAATACAGTTTATTATGCCGATTTTTCTTGGACCAACATATTAAAAATCATTGCAAAACATCATATTCGTTTTGCTGAATTGCCAAAATATCCAGAGGTACGAAGAGATTTAGCATTATTGCTTAATAAGGATGTTCAATTTGGCAGAATAAAAGAACTAGCTTTCAATTCAGAAAGAAAATTACTAAAGAAAGTTTCTTTATTTGATGTTTTCGAAGGAGAAAAAATTGGCATTGATAAAAAATCATATGCTATCAGTTTTATCTTGCAAGACGAGACAAAAACACTTACAGATAAACAGATTGATAAAATAATGGAGAGTTTTATCCATGTTTTTGAAAAAGAACTTGACGCAAAAATCAGGTAAAATGACTGACCGAATTGAGCTAGTTCAAGGCGACATAACAAAGATGAATGTTGATGCTATTGTGAATGCAGCCAACAGAAGTTTATTGGGTGGTGGTGGTGTCGATGGTGCTATTCATCGCGCGGCAGGACATGAGCTGCTTAATGAGTGTGAATTGCTTAATGGATGCGAAACAGGTAAAGCCAAAATCACAAAAGGATATAATCTACAAGCAAAATATGTAATTCATACTGTTGGACCCATTTATCGAGATGGAATGGCAAATGAATCTGAATTATTGGCAAACTGCTATAAAAACAGCCTGAAACTAGCAATTGATAACAAAATTAAAACCATTGCTTTTCCAAATATTAGTACGGGAGTTTACCGTTTCCCGAAAATTATGGCTGCTGGTATTGCTATCCGAACAACAGTAGAGTTTTTAAAGAAAAACAAAAAAATTGACAAGGTTTTTTTTGTATGCTACGATGAGGAGAATTATTCTATTTACAAAGAAAAATTAGCTTCTCTTTAAACCACAAATCATGTATAAAAAAACTAAAACTAAAGTTAACAATTACTTTTCGTTGGTTAAATTCAGTCACACCATTTTTGCCATGCCATTTGCATTGATTGGTTATTTCTTGGCCATTCATCAAACAGATGCAAGTTTTGACTGGAAATTGCTTGTTTTTGTTATACTATGTATGGTTTTTGCCCGCAATGCTGCTATGGCTTTTAATCGTTTTATTGACCGTGAAATTGATATAAAAAACCCACGCACATCAATAAGAGAGATACCTTCAGGTATAATCAAAGCTAAATCTGCCCTTATATTTGTTATAATAAATTCAATCTTTTTTATTGTAACCACTTATTTTATAAACCAGTTAACATTTCGTTTATCACCAGTTGCTTTATTAGTCATACTGGGTTATAGCATTACCAAGAAGTTTACCGCACTTTGCCATCTTATATTAGGATTGGGATTATCATTAGCTCCAATTGGCGCATATTTAGCAGTTACTGGAGAGTTTGCTCTGTTACCTATTTTATATTCCTTTGTTGTTTTGCTTTGGGTTAGTGGATTCGATATTATTTATGCATTGCAAGATCTTGATTTTGATAAAGAGGAAGAATTAAAATCATTCCCTGTATTTTTTGGACACAAAGGAGCTCTGCAGGTATCATCCATATTGCATGTACTATCGGCCCTTTTGATTATTTATGCCGGATATTATGCTCATTTCGGATTATTATACTGGTTAGGTAGCACGTTTTTTATTGGACTTTTATTATACCAGCATACTTTAGTTAAATCCGATGATCTAAGTAAAGTAAATGTTGCTTTTTTTACTACCAATGGAATAGCCAGTGTGATTTTTGCAGTATTTACTATTACAGAATTAATTTTTGATATTTACATTTTGTAAAGGATTGTCATTTTGTCATAATCATCTCATTATAAAACCATTGGTACGCTTTTTGAAAAACAGTATTTAAATTAAGCAGTTATTTGATTATTTAAAAATTATCAAAACATTAAAAATATGTCGAACGATTCATTTTTCATACCGGCTCATAATATCCTGGGAGGTTATTACATCCCTGTAAGAAATGACTGGAATCTGAAAGTAACACAGCGTCATATTACAGAAGCCGAAAAAGAAATTTATGAACAACAATTTGGTGAGGAAATTTTATCTGAAACTGAATTTTATAAATGGTGGAAATCGAATTATAATAACAAAACAAAATAATCTGAAATACTTTTTTATAATAACATTAAAAAAAGGAGGTTGTTATGAAAAAATATAGTTTAGCCATAAGCATTTTGCTCATTTTAGGTGTAGTTTCAATTTTTGCAATAACCAAACCCAAAAGCAATTTTTTTGATAATAAATCTAATCTTTTTGCACCTGACACAATTCTCGTTAATCCAAAAGTTGATATCAAGGTTGATAAGGAATATGACAAAAATGGAAACATAATTCGTTATGATTCCACGTATAGATATATTTATACTTTTCCCAATGGTAAATTAGAAATATTAAATATGGATAGTATTTTTAACAATTTCAGACCCTACTTTTTCGATAATGGATTTGATTTAATGCAAAAACCATTCAATCATTTTTTTGAGATGGATAGTAGTTTTCAGCAGCATTTTTTTGATAATGATTATTTTATGCAGCAATTTGAAAGAGAAATGTTTCGATTTGAAGAGATGATGCATGAAATGGATTCACTTAGAAACCAATATCTTAAAGAAATGTACCCTGAAATTAAGCAGAAAACAAAACCCTTACCAAATAAAACAGGAAACACAATAGAAATATAATTACCTTTAATTGTTTGAGATTTGGGCTAAGGATTAGGTTTTCCTTAGCTTTTTTAAATTAAAAAATTATAATTCAATGTTGAATATATTATTAAATTCAATTAATAATGAAGTAAAATAAACTATTTTTATTAATTTAGAGTCGATAAATACTGAATAATAATATTTTAATAGTTTATTATTATGAGTATTATGTTATTTTATATCTTTGAAAAATTGAAACCCTTTTTATTAAAGTATGTATAAAAGGCAAAACAGATCAAAAAGTTAGCAATGGGAAAAATTAATTTACTATTTATTTCTTTATTATTCTTCGTTTTTATACAACCAGTATCCGCTATTGAACCTGATAAAAAACCTGAAAACTCTGTTATAACGAAAGATATTTTTGCAAATGATTTGCAAATAAATCAAAATTATCAGCTATTTCAATTACAATTAGTAAATCTGGAAAGCAATCAGCTTTTAATTCATGAAAGTTTGATTAAAAGAAAGAAAAAAAACGATTACTTGATGCTCTATGTTGCAGGAGGTTTATTAGTTGCTACAGGGGTTTTAATTTTGGCAAATAATCCTGATAATTTTGTTTCGAATAGCACTACTGATGCCTATCTTGGGATAGCTATTGGTGGAACAGTTGCATCAGGAATGATAATAGCTAAGTTTTTTATCGATCGGAAAAGATAAATTGCTTGCTAGTGAAATATTTTATAGGTAAATCCTATCATAAATACTTCCTTCCATTGAAGTTTCTTTGTAACTCCAACTTTAGTTTTTACACCATTTATTTTTTCGTAAACCGGAATATCAATATCATCATCATAAATAAAATGAGTATTAAATGTGAACTTAAAGTATTCATTTAATTCAAAATTTAATAGCGCTTCCCAATCGATATCAATATTTTGGGGATTATCAACATAGTTAGTAAAAAGAGTTACTCTGTTTTCGAGGAAAATATCTTTTCTTAAACTCATTTTAGATAAAAGCTTTATATAAGCTCCAATTTCCTGCTTGCTTTTTTTATTGTCATCAATACCAAATCGGGTTTGATCATATGCAGCTGTATCACTGAAGAATGTAAACTTTGAAGTTAAAGGAGAAAGCAATATGGTAAGATTTTTATTTGGTTTATAATCAAGACCTAAAGAAAAAACAACGGTAGCTGGAGATAAAAAACCAGAAATAGGAACCGGGTCAGCATCTTTAGGATAATCGTATCCAGTAAAAAATTGAGTTTTAAAATTAAATAAAAAGCTATAGTACCAATTGTTAAATGCAGAATGGCCATATTTTGAATTTAGTTCGAACTTATCATCGTTTTTTTGCAATGGTCCATCTCCTGCTTTCAAATATCCAAGTTTATATTCTATATCGTTATCCCAAATTCTTTTTCCATATACTAAATCTATGCTATATCTTAAAACTGATAATGCTGACAGACTATTTTCGCCACCGGCAGCCCAATCGGAAAGGTAACTCTGGCTAAAATTCATGTCAATACTTCCTGTATATGTCCATAATGGAAGAACAAGATTTACCCGCCTAATCTCTTTAAGCGCGATTTCAGTCTGGTTTGTTTTAATCTCTCTTTGTATGGCTGCTCTATGCTTGGCTTTCTGAAGATAAACCCCATCTTCGAGATATAAATCAAAAATATTATCAGATGTTTTCTTTATCCATAACAAAACAAACTCGCCTCGCTGATCATAAAGTTTTATATGAATTGAATCAGAAACCCCTGTTTCAGAATAAAAGAAATCTTTCTCATTGTTTTTGTTTCTGAAAGTTAAATTTATAGAATCCTTTAACAAAAAATCGAGTATATATTGTAATGCATTATTAATTGTATCATTAAGCATACCGGTGTAATTGTCATTTGGTACTGTTGGAAAATCCGGATGGTTACTTTTTATGGTAAGAAAATGCAATTCTGAAGAGATATCTCTATTTTCAATATATAGCTGAAGTTTTTTTAATGCATTAAAAACCGAGTCGGAAGCAATAAGAGAATCTTTTGTAATAAAGTAATTAATTTTATTGATAAGAAACTGCAGTGTGTCACTTTTCTCTGATTTATTGATCTCATCCGAATATGTACTGTTAAATTGGTGATGTAAATTAATAATTTTCTGATTATCACGAATCCTCTGAAGTGAATCTCTTAAATTAACTGAATCTATCTTTGCATTTATTTTTGATAATTCAACCAAGCTATCAACATACATTTCATCCCCAATTATCATTTTTATAGTATCCTGAAAAGCATTATACTCTGCGCTATCGGCATCATTAATCTGAGCAAAAGAGGTTAATATTGAAATAACCAAAATAATCCATATCGCTAATAATCTACGCATAATCATACCTCTTTAAAAATATGAAACCCTTAAAATTTATGATACAAAAATATTGTTTTTTGTTTTAGATTTAAGAAACAAGTATATTTGTAGCAAAATTTTTAATAATAAGTTGGATGAAAACGCCTTTCAACATATTATTTTCTGCCAAATATATCTTCTTAAACATTAAGAAAAGAGATTCTTTTTGCCTCATTTTTTCTTAAATCAAAAATCACGCTTATAAAAGCGTTAAACTAATTATTTATTATAAAATTTAAAAATCAAAACATATGGAACTTCCATTTGCAGAATCATACAAAATTAAGATGGTTGAAACCATCCGCAGAAGTACACGCGAAGAACGCGAACAATGGATTAAAGTAGCAAAATATAATTTATTTAATCTGAAAAGTGACCAGGTTTTTATCGATTTACTGACCGACTCAGGAACCGGAGCCATGAGTGATAAACAATGGTCTGCTATGATGATCGGTGATGAAAGTTATGCTGGAGCATCATCATATTACAATTTAAAAAATGCGATAAAAAACATTTTAGATTTTAATTATTTTCTTCCTACTCACCAGGGAAGAGCTGCAGAAAATGTGCTTTTCTCGGTTTTAGTTAAAGAAGGTGATTATGTTCCTGGGAACTCACATTTTGATACAACAAAAGGGCATATTGAGTTCAGAAAAGCTCACGCGGTTGATTGTACAATTGATGAAGCCTCAGATACAGAACTGTATCATCCTTTTAAAGGAAATGTTGATACGAATAAACTTGATCAATTTCTTGCTGAGCATGCGAGCAAAGTTCCTTTTGTGATTGTTACCATAACAAATAATACCGCTGGAGGTCAACCCGTTTCAATGGAATGCCTAAAAGAAACATATAAAATTGCTCAGAAATATGGTAAGATGGTTGTTTTCGATTCTGCCAGATTTGCCGAAAACGCCTATTTCATCAAGATTAGAGAGAAAGGATATGAGAATAAATCGATTAAAGAGATTGTTCGTGAGATGTTCTCCTACACCGATGCAATGACCATGAGCAGTAAGAAAGATGCTATTGTAAATATGGGAGGTTTTATTGCTATGCGTAGCGAAGAATTATTTAAAAAAGCCACTGTTTTTAATATTATGTTTGAAGGATATATTACGTATGGAGGAATGTCGGGTCGTGATATGAATGCTCTTGCTGTTGGTCTTGATGAAGGAACTGAGTTTAATTACCTTGAAACCAGAATTAAACAAGTTGAATATCTGGGTAATAGGCTAAAAGAATTTGGAATTCCTTTCCAGTCACCATCTGGAGGTCATGCCATTTTTGTTGATGCAAATAAGGTTCTTCCAAATATTCCGAAAGAGCAGTGCAGAGCTCAAACACTGGCAATTGAGCTTTATCTTGAAGCAGGTATTCGTGGTGTAGAAATTGGTACTTTACTTGCGGATCGAGATCCAGTAACCCGTGAAAATCGCTATCCAAAGCTTGAATTTCTGAGACTTGCAATCCCTCGAAGAGTTTACACCAATAACCATATGGATGTTATTGCTGTAGCATTAAAAAATGTGTTTGATCGTCGTGATAAAATTACCAAAGGATTTCGAATTCTTAGCGAAGCTCCTATTATGCGTCACTTTACTGTTGAATTAGAGAGAGCATAATTGATGTTTTTATATTTAAAAAGTGGTAAATAACTTCTATTTACCACTTTTTTAATTTTTATTCTATTTCTACTTTAGTTCAATTGAATTTTCAAAATTATATATTAAAAACACAGGGCCAATTCCTTTTTCTTCAAAAAACAGTACACTGCCTGAAGAGTAATTTCCTAAGCATTGTTCGAGTTCATTATTAACAACTTTCTTGTTTATTAAGTCAACCAGCAAGTAAAAAGTTTCGGCTCTGCCTTCGATATCTGATGGCATTGATATAAGTATTGCCCATTTATTATTCTGCGAAACTTCAACTAGTTGCAGAACAGATTCTTTGTCCTGATATACAACTGAACCAATTCCTTCACTATCATCAATAAGTAATGCATTTTCTTCATTATTGATATAAACATTTGTTATTTGGTTAATAGTTAATGGATTGAATGTAACAAAAGTGTTGTTAAAGAATAGTTCTGATATACAAATATCATTAAAATGGGTACCTTTCCATATATCAACAACTTCTAGTTTTAGGATCAGACATTTTTTATTTATTCCATGATTAAAAGATGTAATAAATTCTCTTTCAGCATTCTCGATAAAACCAGTTAATTCCATTGTTTGAAAATCGAGAGGTATTGAATGTATCCCAAAACTATCCTTTAATTCTACATCAATTTTTTTATAAAACTCAAGAACCTTGTAAACGGTTGCAATTTCAGTAACAAAACCACCATCAGGATTAATGGCAATAAAAACAGATAATCTAACTTTTCGTGGCCGTGCATTTTTTAAATACAAATCACTACTTTTACCGTAACCCGGAAAAATATTTATAATCCAATTATTTAATTCAGGTAACTTAACATATAAAGAAGGATCTATTTCATGTTCTGAACCAGTTACCCAACATGTACGTAAGTCTCCATCAAAAAGGTTAGATGGCGGATAATTTGGATTTTGTTCATCAATATTAGTCATACCATAATGAGGTGGTGCATCCAACAGAATTATTTCATTCCACTGTATCTTTTCCTGAGATTTTGCTATATTTATTGCAAAGAATCCAATCAAAATAAAGCAAAACGGTTTATAATAATGCTTTAATCCTTTCATAAGTTTCTTTTATATAAAAATCGTATTCCTTTTTCCTTAATCCATTAAGGCTGTTGCTGTGTTTGTAAATCTTTTTAAGAATGTCTTCTATTTCTTGTTTACTTTTATTGGCAATAATTTGTTCAATTACAGCTCGTCTTGTTTTTATAGACTTATTATAACCGTAAATAACCTCATTTATATACTCTTTTTCACTTTTCGGATAGATGTTTTTCACTAATAAACTCCAATCAGAGAGTGGAATTTTTGATAAATAAGAATTCAATTCAGCAATTTCGATTTTATTTGAGACTATGCATTTCTGATATTCCATCCCAAATAAACTGGAATCAATTTCAATACTATTTTTTTCTTTAAGATTAAATGAATATGATTTGCTGAATTTTTGTTGAAGGAATTCAATTTGTTTTATTTGTTTATCTGATTTTGCCTTAGAAATGTACCAATTCCATTCGGTTATTGGAGAAATGGTATAATAAATAATGGAATCAGTAAATGCCAAACTCACATGCCATTTTGATATTGAAGAACCCTGCCAATCAACTAGTTCACCAAAGTCAATAAGTTCGGATAATTGCAATTTGGCTGGATCGAAAATATACAGACCCATTTTATTTACAAGGTATTTTGGCTCTCCTCCATCAGGAAAACGGGCCAATCCTTTAGCATTTCTATATGCTTTTTTCGATGCAACTAATGCAACACAGCTTTTTTCGTTATTCCAAACAGCTCCATAATGTACCTCGTAATCAATAGATAGAAATTCTGAATAACAAGAAAATAATCCAAAAGATGCTACCACTATTGAAATACTTTTAATTAGTAATTTAGTCAAAGTATAGCTCATTAAATGATTACTTAACCAAGAAAATTATTTTTAAGCTAATCCTTTTTCCAGTTAATTCCGGTTTTCCAATCTTCTGTATTCTGAAAATATTTTTTGAAAAGAGCTATTGTTTGTTCTTTGGAAAGAACTTCTGTTGCAACAAATCTTACCCCTTTTTCGCTGTATTCTGCTGCAAATCCTTTGTCTGAATATGATGCCTGAATAAAATCATCGTTACATGTCATTGTAATAAAAAAATTATCATCGTTGAGTTTACTGAAGCACTCAACCATTTTTTCCATGGATACCTTATCAAATGCATCACCATTAGCCATTTCGATAGAATAAATTTTTGATGGCTTATTTTCAGTTTTTGCTACAGATACGGGGATTTCCTTACTCATTTCATCAAATTCAGTTTTTGATAGTTTACCAAGTCCACTTGCGAACATAATCCATTTTTTACCATCTGTGCTGGAAAGCAGAACCGCATAAATATCAGCCTTGCCTGGTATATCGGCATAATGAGCAGTTGCCATATAGATTTTTTTGCCCATCATATCGTTAACCTGATAACGAATTTCTTTTATTTCCCCATTCCAGTTTTCTACAGATTGAATATCTTCCTTTAAAGATGGATCGGTAAAATAAGCAGGAGAAATGGCCATTAATAACATACCGGATGCGTTTTTCTTTAATAGTTCAGCATCTTTATTTTTATAGGCAGTTAGAATCTCTTTTGCAACATTTTCAATTTGAGAAAAAATAGAAATATTAAATGCAAAAAGAATAATACTTAAAAGAAATAGTTTTTTCATAATCAAATCTCCTTTTATTTTTAGAAAAATATTTGAATGTTCTTTCAGAGGTAATATCGAAAATTACAAATTATATTATTTATAATCAATTTTTAAGACAAGTTGCTTTTCGGATTTTTCTAAAAAATCAGTTGGGCAGGTATTTCTTCCGGTAATCCCGCCAATAGTGCAAAATCTGTTACCTTGGCAATCAAAAATCTCGGTCATACTATCGGGACAACCAGGACAAGGAGTAATGGCCATATATTCGGATTCGTTATAAATAAATTTCATTACTTCTATTTTCTCTGAGTTTTCTACTCTTTCTTTTAACCAATCAATATTATTTACTGGGTCTTTTATTCCGCAGAAAGTAATTGATTTGTCATTATCACATTTAGAACCTGTTATCATAGCAAAAATGAATAGGAATATTAAAAATCGTAATCGCATTCTATTTGTTATTAATTAATAATCAAATGTAGTGACAATTAAGTTATTAAAAATATGAATAAATTTTGATACTCATTTATTTTTACTCAGTTTTGCACAGTTTTTATTACCCGATGAAAGATTTAACCGTAGGAAAAGAAAGTTCGCTAATTCTCAAATTTGCAATGCCAATGTTATTAGGCAACGTATTTCAGCAGCTTTATAATGTTGTTGATAGTATCGTTGTTGGGCAATTTATTGGAAAGGAGGCTTTGGCAGCCGTTGGAGCATCATTTCCGATAATATTTGCTTTTCTTTCCCTATTAATAGGTATAGCAACCGGAAGTACAATTGTTATTGCTCAGTACTTTGGAGCTAAAGATATTGAAAAAGTTAAAAGAACCATTAATACGCTGTTTATCTTTCTTTTTATTGCTTCCATAGTCGTAAGCATTGTATCCATTTATTTTAGCGAAGATTTATTCAGGTTACTTCAACTGCCCGAAGAAATTATGCCTCAGGCAAAACTATACTTCAATATCTTTATGGGAGGTATTATTGTTTCGTTTGGATTTAATGGTATTAGCGCAATTTTAAGAGGGTTGGGTGATTCAAAAACACCTTTATATTTTATGATAATTGCCACTTTGGTAAATATCATTTTAGATTTATTATTTGTTTTGGTATTTAAATGGGGTATTGCCGGAGTTGCCGTTGCAACAGTAATTGCACAGGGAGGAGCGTTTGTAACTGCAGTAATTTATTTAAACCGAACACATAAAATAATTCAGTTCAGTTTTAAAGATTTAAGTTTTGATTGGGAAATTTTTTATAAAAGCATACGAATTGGATTACCCACTGGAATACAACAAACCTTTGTTGCACTAGGAATGATGGCTTTGGTAAGTATTGTTAACCGATTTGGAACCAATGTAATTGCGGCATATTCTGTTGCAACCCGAATCGATTCGCTGGCATCAATGCCTGCAATGAACTTTTCAGCAGCTTTATCATCATTTGTTGGGCAAAATATTGGTGCTAAAAAGATTGATAGAGTAAGGGCGGGTTTTATCGCAACACTTAAAATGTCATCAATAATATCAATAATAGTATCAGCTGTGGTTTTGATTTTTGGTAACTATATTGTAAGACTTTTCACAAATGATCCAGAGGTTATTCGTATTGGAAAAGAATATCTGATAATTGTTGGTGCGTTTTATATAGTTTTTTCATCCATGTTTGTTATTGCTGGAGTAATGCGTGGTGCAGGTGATACTTTAATACCTATGTTTATTTCGCTTATTGCGTTGTGGATAATCCGTATTCCAACAGCATGGATATTAAGTCAACGATTCGGAGAAATTGGTATATGGTGGGCAATACCTATAGGATGGTGCGTTGGGGTTACCTTATCTTATATTTATTATAAAACAGGAAACTGGAAGAGGAAAACAGTTATTTAGATATAAGTTTATGGTAATAAGTTCGATAAAGTATTTAACTAATTTTCTTACCTTTGTTCATACTACATCTATAAGAATATGATAAAATCAATGACAGGCTTTGGGAAAGCCGAATGTGAACTTTCGGATAAGAAAGTAATTGTTGAGATTAAAACCTTAAACAGCAAATCCCTTGATATATATGCAAAAATACCCGGAATGTACCGTGAAAAAGAGCTTGAAATTAGAAACGAGCTTTCGAAAATATTGCAAAGGGGTAAAATTGAATTTGTTTTATACTACGAATATACGAGTGGAAATAAAGCTACAACGATTAATGCTTCAGTTGTAAAAAGTTATATTGATCAACTTATACCACTTGCAAAAGAACTGAATATATCTAATTCAGAACAGCTATTGCAGATTGCTATGCGCCTGCCTGATACATTAAATTCAGAGCGTGAAGAAATAAATGAAAATGAGTGGCAGCTTATTCTTCAAACCATTCTGCAAGCAATAAAACAAGTTGATCAATTCAGAATTCAAGATGGAAATCAGTTAAAAAGTGAATTTAACAGCCGAATTGATTTAATTGAACAATATAAAAACGATGTTATTCCATTCGAAAAAGCACGAATAGAGAAGTTAAAGATTAAACTTAAAGAAAATCTCCGTGCATGGCTAGATGAAAAGGATATTGATAAAAATCGGTTTGAGCAGGAAATTATTTATTATCTCGAGAAAATTGATATCTCTGAAGAGAAAGCTCGATTATCAAATCATTGCAAATATTTTAAGGAGGTAATGGATGACATTGAACCATCGGGAAAAAAACTTGGTTTTATTACACAGGAAATTGGTCGGGAAATTAATACATTAGGATCTAAAGCTAACGATTCGGATATTCAGAAAATAGTAGTACATATGAAAGACGAATTGGAGAAAATCAAAGAACAAGTATTAAATATTTTATAAGCCATGAAAGGTAAGATGTTCATATTTTCGGCTCCCTCGGGTGCCGGTAAAACTACCATCGTTCAAAGCTTGCTTAAAAAAATGCCGAACCTTGAGTTCTCGATTTCAGCAACCAGTCGTCCAATCCGAAACAACGAAACAAATGGGAAGGATTATTATTTTTTAACTGTTGATGATTTCAAACAAAAAATTGCCCATCATGAATTTGTAGAGTGGGAAGAGGTATATAAAAACCGATTTTACGGAACCCTAAAAAGTGAAGTAACACGAATTTGGGAAAAAGGCAATCATGTAGTTTTTGATGTTGATGTGGTTGGTGGCTTAAATATTCGCAGGATGTATCCAAATGAATCTCTTGCTTTTTTTGTATTGCCTCCCAGTGTAGAAGAACTGGAAAAAAGGCTACGGTTAAGATCTACAGATAGCAATGAGGATATTGAAGTACGAATTGCAAAAGCGAAAAATGAACTTGATTATGCCAAACAGTTTGATGTTATAATTTTAAATGATGTGCTTGAAAAAGCCATTGCTGATGCCACAAATAAAGTAAATGAGTTTATAGAAAAAAAATAATCTGATTTTGATGAAAACCGGGCTTTTCTTTGGATCCTTTAATCCAATTCATATAGGTCATCTTGCGATTGCTAATTATATGCTCGAATTTACTGATCTGGATGAATTATGGATGATTGTAAGTCCACAAAATCCATTTAAAACAAAAAACAGTCTTGCCAGCGAATATGATCGGATTAAAATGGTTGAAATGGCTATTGGAGTAAATACAAAAATGAGTGCATCCGATATTGAATTTCGACTACCAAAACCATCATATACAATTGATACATTGACTTATCTAGGAGAAAAGAATCCTTTAAAAGAATTTATTCTTATATTAGGTTCAGACAATCTGGAATCATTTCATAAATGGAAAAACTATGAAGAAATCTTAAAAAACTATCAATTATATGTTTATCCAAGGCCAGGTTCAGGATTAGGAAAGTATTCCGAATACAAAAATATACGATTGGTAAATGCTCCATTAATAGAGATTTCGTCAAGTTTTATTCGAGAATCAATTAAAAATGGAAAGAATATTCAGTACTTTTTACCGTCGCAGGTTTATGAATACATAAAACATAATAATTTTTACAAATCATAATTTAGTTTACTTTTGCTAAATAATCATAAAAATCAATGGGATTACTAATTTTATATTTTCTATTAACCATTTTTACTTCATTTATTTGTTCCATACTTGAAGCCACTCTTTTAAGTATTACACCTAGTTTTATTGGTGGAAAAATTAATGAAAATAAAGCATATGCAAAATCTTTAAAAAAGTTTAAAGAACAGATTGATACTCCGCTTGCAGCTATTTTAACCATAAATACTATTGCAAATACGATTGGTGCAGTAGGTGTAGGTGTTCAGGCTCAGCGCGTATGGGGCAATGAGTATCTAACTATAATTTCTGGTGTACTTACACTTACCATCCTTATCTTTTCGGAGATAGTGCCTAAAACATTAGGAGCCACATATTGGAAAAAACTCGCACCATATGTTCCTCTGATGCTAAATATTATGATTTATTCTCCATTTTTTCCTATAATAGCGCTTGCAAGAACTGTTACGAGGGCACTTAAAAAGGATAAACATCAAACTGTTTTAAGCCGCTCAGAATTTAAAGCAATGGCCGAAATAGGGATAAGAGATGGAATTTTCAAAGAAGAAGAATCAAAAATCCTAACTAATTTAATGGTATTTAATAATATTCAGGTTGAAAGCATAATGACTCCGCGTACTATTGTACTTACCGCTCCGGAAGATATTACTATCCAGAATTTCTTTGAAAAATATGATAAAATACGCTTCTCGAGAATCCCAATTTATAAAGGAAATACTGATAATATTACCGGTTATATTCTTAAAGACGATTTAATGCAAAATTTAATTGAAAATAAGAATGATTCACCTTTAAGTTCAATAATCAGAAATATAATGGTAGTAAATGAACAAATGCCTATTATACGTTTATTCTACCGACTTATTGGCAAGAAAGAGCATATTGCATTAGTGGTAGGTGAATATGGCGAAATGGTTGGAATTGTAACCATGGAAGATATTATTGAAACCTTACTGGGAACCGAAATAATGGATGAATTCGATAACATTGAAGATATGCAGGTACAAGCCAAAAGAAATTGGGAAAAAAGGGCAAAAAAATTAGGCTTGATCGAATAATTCCACTTCAATAACCAATACATGAATCTTAATAAAATTGTTTCTCCTACCCTACTTCTTAATAAAGATATTTGTTTGAAGAATATCAGGCAGATGTCGGAAAAAGCAAAAGCAAACAATATTATTTTCAGGCCACATTTTAAAACACATCAATCTGCAGCTATTGGTGATTGGTTTAGGAAATTCAACATCAATAAAATTACTGTTTCATCGGTTCAGATGGCAGAGTATTTTGCACGCAATAATTGGAAAGATATAACGATAGCATTTCCGGTAAATATTCGAGAAATAGAAGGAATTAATAATTTGGCTGAAGAAATACAATTGAACCTTACGGTTGAAAACTTAGATTCGATCCTTTTTCTTGAAAAAAAACTAAAATTTCAGGTTAAGTACTACATTAAAATTGATGCAGGATATCATCGTACAGGAATTGATGTATCTAATTACAAATTAATTAACCAAATTTTGGATGTAAGCAAAAACTCATCAAAGCTTCATTTCGCGGGATTCTTATCTCATTTTGGAAACACGTACAATGCAAAAAACAAAGATAATATCAATCAGATTTATTCTGAATCGATAAATGACCTGAATATTCTTAAAAACAATTATATTTCAGATTACCCAGAATTAATTTTATCCATTGGTGATACTCCCTCGTGCAGTGTAGTAACCGATTTTTCGTGGGCTGATGAAATTCGTCCTGGTAATTTTGTTTTTTATGATTTAATGCAACATTATTTAGGTTCATGCGACTTTGATAAAATAGCAGTTTGTTTGGCTTGTCCTATTGTTGCAATTCATGCTGAAAGAAACGAGATAATTATTCATGGCGGAGCAATTCATTTTTCAAAAGAATATATAACAATTGATGGTTTAAAAATATATGGTCAGCTGGTTTTTCTTACAGAAAAAGGTTGGCAAAAACCTGATAAAAATTATTATTTAACTAAGCTCACTCAAGAACATGGTACAATAATCGCGGATATGGATCTAATCCAAAAATTAAAAATTGGCGAACTCATTGGAATAATACCTGTTCATTCTTGTCTCACAGCTAATTTAATGAGAGGTTATTATATTACCGATAATGAGTGGATAGATCATATTTCGGGAAGTTAATAATTAAAATAAACAGGCCCGGGTAATTTCCCGGGCCCTTTTAAACCGGCGGAACTCCCATCCGCATGCCAGAGCATCCTTTGTGGCGGTTGTTTTAATTTTTTAGTTGCTGTAAAGATACAAATAGAACGGATATTTCATAAAAATTGTTTATGGATTTAAAGGAATATTGAAAAAATTAAAAAAATGCTCATGATTTCATAAAAAAATCAGTATTTAAAATTCTTTTCTTTAATTTGCCATTCGATTTCAGGAACAATAATAAAAGACTATATGGCCTTAATTCTTTCAAATCCTTATATATGGGTAGTTATTTGCTATTTTATGATTGTTATTGGTGTTTCCTTTCTAACAAAAAAAATTGCATCAAAATCATCATCTGATTACTTAATTGCCGGAAGGAATTTGGGTGTTTTGGTTTGCTCAATTGTAGTTGCTGCTGAGTGGTTAGGTGGATTAAGTACAATCGGTGTCAGCGAAAAAGCATTTGACACAAAAACACTTCAACCT
>JAIFLC010000207.1 GCA_020049295.1 Bacteroidota bacterium | reverse complement strand
ACTGATGTGTTGATAAACGCAACATCTTTTCAACTTTTTTTGTTCCATAAATCATAGCATAAAAAACAAATCCTGTTGAAGCAATAATAGCTGCAATAAATCCTCCACCAGGGTTATTATGACCACGCACTAAGAGGTATAAAGCAAAAATCAACATAACTTTCAAAAATAGCGATACAATTTTTTCAAGGATTATATTTCTCATGCAACTATTTATTGATATTGTTTTTCTCTTTTTTAACTGTAAATCTGAATAAGCTAAATACACCTACAGCAGCAAGTGTAAGAACTGTAATTTCGCCAAATGTATCCAGTGCTCTGAAATCAACCAGAATAACATTCACAATATTTCGGCCATGTGCTTTAATAACACTATTTTCTGCGTAAAAGTTCGAAACAGGCTCGTAAAAATTAACTGTATTTGCATGAAGCACTACAATTGTTATAAAAAAACCTACCGAAAGTGATATTATAATGTCTCTGACTCTTGATTTTCGCGATGACAATAAAGCGAATTTCGGTAAATAGTATATCACCATTACAAAAAGTAACATTATAATTGTTTCAGCTAAAAGTTGTGTAATAGTTAAATCAATTGCTCCATATAAAAGGTAGATTAATCCGATCCCATAACCAACAACACCCATTGCTAGAATTGCTGATAGTCTCGATTTTGAAAAAACGGCAAAGATAATAGCCAGTGATGCTACAATAACAAGGATTACTATATTGGTATTTATAGGGGTAAAGCCGTTGAGAGGCACCAAATCTCCTAAATGCCAGTTTATCTGAAATGAGATAATCCCCATAGTTACAATAAAAAATGTCATTAAATAAAACCGATGATACCCATGCTGAATTCTTTGGGTATTTTTTGCGGCATTCTTTAAGTAAAAATTCATAACAGTCATAAAGAAAGTTGGCAAATGGAAATTATTTAACCAATTAATTATGGATGAAATGAATTTCGTTACAGGTTTTCGTAGTATAAAAACAGTGACTCCTAAAGCTATGGCAAAAATACTGAGCATTAAAACCTCATTAAATCCGTGCCAGAGCAAGAGATTTACATCAACCAGTTCATTTTTTGTAACATAAAGTGCGTTGGCGATAAGCGTGTTAAGTATCCCTGGTGCGAGTCCAAGGAGAAGTCCTGCTATTGCTAAAACTCCGGGTCCTAAAAGAAAATACCAGGGAAAGTCTTTTTCTTTATGCTGAATGCTAACATCTGGTTTTTTGCTCCATGGGTTAAATACTTCAAAAAACAAAGTAAGAGAAATAGCAACCATCATAATATTTGCACCAACACCCAATGGGAGTATAATCCATGATAATCCGGGTAGCTGTATCTTTGCCACATACACAAGTTCTTTACCAACAAAACCAAGCATAGGTGGCAATCCGGCCATAGAAATTAATGCTAAAACAGCAAATATGGTTGTAACAGGTAAATGCTTCCAAAGCTTTGATAATACTGTTATATCTCTGGTACCAGTACTTTTATCAATAATACCAGCAACCATAAATAACCCACCTTTATACAAACCATGAACAATAAAAAATACAAGAGTTGCCTCCATGGATAGTGGTGTACCTATACCAATAAGTAAAACCATTGTTCCTAATGCGCTAATGGTGGTAAATGCAAGAATTCTTTTTAAATCCTTTTGACCCATTGAGAAGAAAGCACCAATAAACATGGTAATTACTCCAGAAAGAATCAATGAATATTTCCATTCCAAAGTGTTCCCCAGCAGCGGATGCATTCGAAGTAACAGGAAAACACCTGCATTTACCATTGTTGCAGAATGTAAATAAGCACTTACCGGAGTAGGAGCTTCCATAGCTCCAGGCAACCAAAAATGAAACGGAAACTGGGCTGATTTGGTAAGTACTGCAAGTAAAACCAAAATGAAAATAAGTAAATACCTGGGATTATTTACAAAGTCAATATTTTGCGAAATCATTTCGCTAAGCTGGTAAGTGCCTGCAATCTGTCCCATCAGAATCGATGCAAACAACAAACACAAACCTCCAAAACCTGTTATTATGAGCGATTGCAAGGCTGCTTGCCTTGATTTTTCCAACTGATGATTAAAACCGATAAGCAGAAATGAAGTAACACTTGTTAGTTCCCAGAAAATAAATAGAACCATTATGTTATCAGAGAAAACAAGGCCGGTCATTGCGGCCATAAATAACATAAAATACGTAAAGAAATGACCCTGTCGTTCATATTTCTTCATGTACCACGTGGCGTACAATACAATAAGAAAACCTATACCGCTGATTAATAATCCAAAAACAAGACTTAAACCATCAATACGGAATGCAAAACTTATTTTTTTAAGTAGCTCAAATCCTGATGGTAATATTTGTAAAGATTTTGGTTTAAGATCACCTAAAACTGTAAATAATAAAATAAAAACGGCTAATGGAACTAATGATAGCACCCAACCCAATTTCTTTTTCAAAAATGGGTATATAAGGCTTACCATTAATCCTGATAAAAATAAAATACCAATTAATAAAGGTAAATACTTAATCATCCGTTTGTTTTTTAAGTCTAATCAGGTTAAAACAAAAATACTACTTTTTCGACAACAACCGAACGCAAAAAGATTGTGGTTTGTTCAAAAGGTTAAACAAAAAACAGTTGTTAGTTTAATTAACTTACTTAATTGATTGGAGAAATTGTTCCGCTTTACCTAAGTCATTTGTTTTTCCAACATCAAACCAATAAGTGTTATTGGGTTGATATGCCATGATTTTATGTTTTTTTGATAACTCAAGGTATTTTGAGGTAATTGAAAATATATGATCATTCTCAAAATGAGTGAAAATCTCAGGGCTTATAATATGTATGCCACTAAAAGCAAGCTTTGAAATAATTTTTCCCGATTTTGAGATGATTTTAACTTTTGTTTTACTGTTTTCCCAACCACATAATTCAAGGTTTTGATTTAACAGAAAATACCGGCTTGTATCTCTATTATCCATTGCAAGTGTGGCTAAGCAATTTGCTGCAATATGCTGCTGATACATTTCGCTTAGGTCAATATCACTGATAATATCAACATTATGCAGAATAAATGGCTTATTATCATCAAAAAACCAGGCAGCTTTTTTCAATCCACCACCCGTATCGAGCAATAAATCAGTCTCATCAGATATTTCAATATGGATTCCAAAATTGTTGTTTAATTTAAGGAATTCAATAATCTGATCGGCAAAAGCATGCACATTGATAATAATATTGGTTACTCCAGTTGATATTAATTTTACTATGGTGTGTTCAAGTAGCGTTTTCCCATTAAGCTCGATTAGGGCTTTTGGTATATTATTCGTAAGAGGTTTAAGTCGTGTACCCAAACCTGCTGCAAAGATCATAGCTTTCATAAACTCTTTTTTCTATCAAGTTCAACATGCTTCAATTTAATTATCACATTATCTTTTTTATTCAGATAAGCAGCCAATTTTTCTGCAGCATAAACTGAACGGTGCTGCCCGCCTGTACAACCGAAATTAACCATTAAACTTTCAAACTCTCTGACAAGGTAAATTCCTACTGACTGTTCGACAAGCTCAAAAACATTTTTAAGAAATTTTTGCATTTCGGGTTCATTGTCTAAGTATGATTTAATTTCGTTATCTAATCCGGATAAAACTTTATATTCTTCAATTCTTCCCGGATTTGGAATGGCTCTGCAATCGAAAACAAATCCTCCGCCATTTCCCGATTTATCGTATGGAATCGATTTTTTGTATGAGAAACTGTTAATTGTAACTGTTAATTTATGATTCATTTTTAGTTGTATTTGCTGTTATTCTTTTTAATAAATTTTTTAATTCAGGTGTTTGATTCAATATATCGGTTTTTACTATTACCAGTTTGAGGTTTAATAGGGCAGGGCCAATGCTTTCGATAAAATGACTTTTACCTTCAACTAATCCGCGTAGCCCATATGCTCCAAGGGTTTGCAAAATGCGTAACAATGCAAATGCATAAAAAAAGGTAATAAATTTTTCACGATCTATTGGAGTTAATTTCTTTGCTTCATTCATGTAAAAATTTAAAAGATCAAGCCTAATTTCTTCAGGAATATTGGCTTTTGCCTGGTATAATAACGATGCTACGTCGTATTGCAATGGTCCTTTCCGACCTCCCTGAAAATCGATAAAATAAGGTTGATTGTTTTTTAACATTATGTTTCGGGCCTGAAAATCACGATACATAAAAAAGTTGGCCTTTTCTTGCAATAAATAATCAGCGAATGTATTAAAATCATTTACAAGCTTATCTGAATTAAAATCATATTTACTTGGTTTAACATACTGATTTAGAAAATAGTTGAGATCGAAAAGAATCGCTTCTTTATTAAACGAACTAAAAGGATAACATATTGAATAATCGAAATCCTGACTTGCGATAATCTGAAAATTAATTAATTCTTTTAGTACCAGTTTGTATTTAATGATTAATTCTGATTCGAAGTTCTGTTTGTCTTGCGATGTTTTTATCCAACTTAATAAATCTACATTACCCAAATCTTCAATTAAATAGATGTTTTTTGATAGATCCTCGGCATAGATTTCGGGTACATTGAGTTGGAATGTTTTAAAATGTTGAGTAAATTTTATAAATGTATTGTTCTCAATAGTATTCTGATTATATACACCAATAGCTTGAGTTTTGCCTGCACTAAGCCTAAAATAAACGCGAGATGAACCTGAATGAGGTAATTCTTCGGTTGTATCTGGATCTTTTCCTGCCCATTTTTTGAAGAGAAGGCTTAATTCAGTTACTATATTTTTGTTATCTATCTCCATATTATGCAAAGAAATAAGCCAATATAACAATGATAATTAAAGCTGGTAAAAGATTCAGTATTTTTAGCTGTTTTATTTCGAGAATATTAATTCCTAAGCCGATAAGAATTAATCCTCCAACAGCGGTTAATTCATTAATTATTGTTTGCGAAAAATAATCGCCAAAATATGCTGCAAGTAAAGTTAAACCTCCCTGATATAAGAGTAAAGGAATTACCGAGAAAGCAACTCCATAGCCAAATGCTGCAGCTAATGCAATAGATGAAACACCATCAAGAACAGATTTGGCAAGCAACAAATTTGGTTTTCCGCCCATACCTTCTTCTATGGCGCCTAAAATGGTTACTGATCCCATACAAAACAATAAAAATGCCGTCACTAAACCTTCGGAGAATCTAGAATTATCTGATTTGAATTTATTCTTTAGTCGATCTCCAAAACGATTTAATCCAGCCTCCAGATTCAATAATTCGCCAATAATTCCTCCCAAAACAATACTAATAATTATTAAAAACAGATTATTGGTTTTTAGTCCCATATAGAAACCTAGAAATAATGTAAAAAGACCTATGCTCTGAAAAACAATACGAATAAATCGCT
Source organism: Bacteroidota bacterium (assembly GCA_020049295.1). Lineage (GTDB taxonomy): Bacteria > Bacteroidota > Bacteroidia > Bacteroidales > UBA12077 > UBA12077. Next base: position 10,904 of record JAIFLC010000207.1, on the reverse strand, counting down.
CGGGTAATTTCGAATGAAATAGTAAACCAATAATACTGCCTGCTATAATTGCGCCTGCATTTATTAATGTGCCAGTCATAATTATTTTTTTATAAAGATAATAAAACTTACAAATCAAAGATAAATATTATGGTTGTTGACTTTTAAAATCTGAACTAAAATCTTTTACCTAATTATTTGTTGGTTTGGTTTATAATTAATATTTTTAAATGGTTGTTTAACCGAAATTATTTGATATCCTATGAGAATTGAATTATTTGATTCAGATTATCTGAATATAGTAGAACTGAATACAACAGGTGATGATGAAAACTACGTAAAGGGCGATTCTGAGTCAAAATTTGTTGAAGGTGAGGTTTTTAATATTTTTACCTGTTGTTTTGAGAATGCAAATAAACTATATGAATTTTTTGGTGCTACAAAATATAATGTTCGAAAAATTGTTCCACTAAAAAATGAACTAACTAAGAACCTTGAAAACTTTGAAAAGATAAACACCCTTGAGTTATTTAAAGATTATATCGATCACATATTTCTAGGAACCGATTTTATTGAAGAACTTGCAATAGAAGATCATAATTGGGAAGCAAATTGGAAGGTTTATCTGGAAAAGCTCATCAAAGTTAATAAAGGGCTCATTGAGCTAACAGACAAATGCATTGAAGAACAACGAATTCTCTGGGTTATTGGTTATTAAAATTTTAACCAAACATTTTTATTACTAAATTGTTCTTAAACATACACAATAGGATTATTTTTTTACATTTTAAACTTTGTATGATTTAATAAGTCATATATTTGCAATTCTTTAAAAATGGCTATTATTCATTTCATATATAGTAGCAAGGTTAATAAATTAGAGTGTTTAACATCCCGGGGGGCCGGGATGTTTTTTTTAATTGACCAACATATTCGTATCTAATAATATTGTACAAATTATGTGAACAGAATTTTATATTCGGTTCTTGAAAATAGAGAAAGCGTAGACATTGTCTACGCTAATATGAGATTTTAATTATTCAAATTATCTATAATTGTTCTAATTCAACTTCTTCTTTGTGATATTCAGCTACCTCAATTTTAATGCCTTTTTCGGTGCAAAGACAATGTATTTTGTTTTTAATCTCTTTAACTTTTGTATACGGTAACCAACCTATTTCCATAACCTTTCGTTTGCCGGTTTTTTTATAAAAACCAATATATGTAAAACCTAGTTTAACTTTAGTTATAGTTTCCCATATTACCTTATCGGGTACTTTACTAAAAAACCCGAATTGATATTCGAGTGCAAAATCATCTATATTGATAAACATTTTTGCATTATAACCAACAAATCCGAAATAGATGAATAAAAGGAAATAAATTCCTAAGCCTATGAATATCCAAATGTTTGTATGGCCAAGTTTATATAACAACCAATATGTTAACACAGAAGTAACGAGAAAAATCAAGGAAAGAATTATGAGTAATCGTTTATACCGACTTCCCTTATCGGTCATTTCGTTTAGGTTAATAGAGATAGGTTCCATATTATTTTTATTAGTTGATTACTCAAAGGTAGTTTTTTTAAATATTTTAATAATTATATAAGTTATTTTGGCTCACCCTTAATATTAAATTTAATCAAACTCATTGGTTCATTTATATTTTCGGATGAATTTAATAGCCCAATGATTTTGCCATTAAAAAAAACAATCTCTTCAAATCTGTAATGCAACCCTAACTTGTAGCCTTCTACCTCCAGATTTGTATCAGCTATTCTCTTACCATTGGAATTGTAACTATATACCGAAAACTTGTGGTCTACATCTTCATCAACAAATTTAAATACAAGGATATTGCCATCAGAGTCAACTAAAATATTGTAGTAATAGGGCATGCTTTTCGGAAAAAAGTTCTCATTATAAATTGGCGCTATATCTTCTTTAGAGTATTTCCCATCAGCAACATTTTGCTCAATTCTTTTGATAAACTCATCTTTTAATTCCGATGGATAAGGCAATGGTGAGAAATCCAACTCAAAGCTATTTACTAATTTGCCCTCGGGCGAATATTCTTCTATCGTTTTTCGATTATTAACCCCAATGATTAAATTGCCATTTAGTAGTGGTCTTATAATTATTTCTCCTGAAGTAAATGAAGGCGAGAAAGATACTATGTAATTATTCTTTTTAATAGTTAGTGCTCTATTTTGCCAAACATCATCTAATCTTTTAATAATCTGTTTATTGCCAGTTTCCGGATCGATTAAAGTAATAACATAGCGCACTTTTTTTCCAACAGGAACATGGCCAATTACCGCTATTTTGTTAGACGTTAAAGCTAATGTTTTTATTGGCATATAATCTAAAGCAATTGTCTTGATATAAACCCCATCCAAAGAAAATAGCTTAATATGACCGTTATGTTCATGTGTAAATACATATTTTCCTGCAACTACGCCACCAAGAGTGGGTCGTTCAATAAAATTACCTTCTGCAAGTCCTTTTTTACCAAAACTAAATAGGAACTTTCCGTCGGAATTGAATTTATGAATGGAGTAGGAACTATAATTACCAATAAAAATATTTCCATCAGAATCAACTGCAATACTTTTATAAGTTCCTATATGGTTTCCATTTATAGTTAATTTTGAATCAGGGAATATTTTGTCCCAATTAATTTCTTTAGCAAAATCTTTATCAGACTCTAAGGTTACTTTACTTGTCTTATATAGATCATTTAGTGCTTGCCCATAAGTATTTAAACCAATAATTAATATCGGTATAAATAGAATTATTTTTTTCATAGTTTTAAATTTTATTGATTGTTAATTTGAAGGATTGGCCAGATCCATTTTTATTTAGATTTTTTTATCACATTTATTTACAAGATAATTAATTGTCAATTCACCTTTTTCATTCACTTCAGTTAATTCAATAGTTTTCAGTCTGTAAAGCTTATTTGGAGATTCAATCTCAGGAAAAAAGTCCTGACTGCTCATGAATACCCATTCACAATTATCTTGATCAGTAATAGTTGTTTCTTTTATTGATTTAGTAAAGAAAGTTATTGAAACAATAATTATAACTGAAGCTGCTATCGCAATCCAGATAATATTTTCTACAGTAGGTAATTGAATTTTTTTATTATTTCTTAATTGGTTATTATTTATAATGCTTTTCTCAATTATTTCCAATGATGAGAAGAGTTCAGCTATCTTGCTTTTTCTTTTCTCAATTCTTAGTTGGCATTCAGCACAATTCGTTAGGTGTTTTTCGAATTCAGACAATTGTTTTCCGGTTAATTCATTATCGATAAATGCTTGAATTATCCATTCATCGGGGCAGGTATTTTTGGAAAATAATCTCATATTAATTTTTATTTATCAGTTTTGCTATTTTATCAATCGTTCTTGTCAGTGTTTTACCTACCGATGCTGGATTCATTTCAATAACATTGGCCATTTCGTAATAGGTAAAACCGTACTTGTAGAGAATTATTAGTGCTTTTTCTTTATTACTTAACTTTGTTAAAGCTTTCTGCACTTGTAATGATCGTTCTATATTACTTGATTTGTCTGTGTTTTCTATAATAGAATGATTGGCTAATGTTTCCAATTCAGTAAATCTTTTCCTGAATTTTATATGATTAATGCAATCATTATAGGCAACTTTATAGATCCAGGCTTTGGGATTATCAATTTTTGATGTTGATGAGGTTGTTTTTTGTAAAAGTTTAGTAAATGATTCTTGTGTTATGTCTCTTGCCATATCAATATTTCCTGTCCATTTTAGACAGAATTTTTCCAAATCACAAAACTGGGTTTTATATAAAGTTTCAAAATCCATTTCTTTAATTACGTTTTACTAATGACAAATTTATACTCAATTTGTGACAAAGGGGATTAAAATAATTTATGGAATAGAAATAAGAATGGCAAAATGAAATTTTTATTTTTTTGATGTAAAATATATTAATTAAATCATTTGAGATTTCTACTATTAGTCCTTATATTTTGGTATATATAATTAATGAATATCCATTTTCATCGAAGCAATACCTTTACCAAACCATATACCAGATAAAATAGTGATAAATCCCATAATAAGTAAAGTATACGGAATACCAATACCGCTTGCAATAGATCCTGCCAGAAGATTACCTAATGGATAAATCCCCATAAGGGCCATAGAATAAAAGCTCATTACCCGGCCCCGTTTGTCGTCATCGGTTATGGTTTGAAGTAATGTATTTATTGATGAGAGAGTGAAAATCATTGAAAGCCCGGTTAAGAAAAAGACAATACTAGAAAAGTAGATTTGCTTTGAGAATGCTGCCAGAATGATCCCTAATCCTAATAAAATAATATTTGTTGAGATTATTTTACCAAGACCGATAACCGATTTTCTTGAGGCCATGTATAATGCAGCAAACAGAGCACCAGCTCCCATGGATGACATTAAATAACCTAATGTATCACTTCCACCATGTAATATTTCTTTTGCATAGGCAGGTAATAGGATAATATAGGGTAATCCAACCAGACTTAATATCGCCAAAAGTATAATAAGAGTTTTTATAGGAATTGACTGGAATGTATATTTAAATCCTTCGGTAAAACTTTTTAAAAATTTAGACTGATCAGTTTTGGGTTGTCTTTTTTCTGTTTTGATATACGATAATGCGATAATAACAGCAAGATAGCTTAATGTGTTAATTAAAAAACAAATTCCCTCGCCTACAATAGCAATTGTAATACCTGCAATGGCGGGACCAATTAATCGTGCACCATTAAAAATTGCCGAATTTAATGCAATTGCATTTCCAAGGTCATTTGGGTTATCTATCAAATCAATAACCAAAGACTGACGAGCAGGAGCATCAAAAGCCGAAATAATTCCAAAAAATATACTTAGGGCAATAATGTGCCAAACCTCAATAATATCAAATAGAACCAACAGAGTTATGAGTAAAGCCTGCAGCATAAAAAGGATCTGTGCAGCTTTCATTATATTTAATCTGTTAAATCTATCGGTAATAACTCCAGTAAATGGTGATAAAATAAACATTGGTATCTGGCTGGTAAAACCTATTAGTCCAAGAAGAAAGACTGAGCCAGTAAGACGGTAAACTAACCAACTCAGTGCAATATGTTGCATCCAGGTACCAATCAACGAAACCCCCTGACCAACAAAATAAATTCTGTAGTTACGAGAGTATAATGAGGAGAATATACTTTTTAATTTTATAAATTCTTTCCAGGACAATGGGTAAACTTTAAAAGAAAATTTATCTGAATTTTAAAATATTACTAAAACAAAAAAGAACGTAAGTTTTCGTTCTTTCTTATAGTGCCCGGAACAGGACTCGAACCTGCACATCATTGCTGACACTAGTCCCTGAAACTAACGCGTCTACCAATTCCGCCATCCGGGCAATTTCATAATTTTTGCGCGTCTACCATCCCTCCCGATATCTATCGGGATTATCGGGACCGCCATCCGGGCAAATGAGTAAACAAAAATACTATTTTTTATTCATATTGATTAATTAATGCGAAATTAAACCCATTCAAATGCGAAAAGTCAAATAATTTTATAAATTGTATTTTTTTCATTTAGTATTAATTGAATTCAATTTAATTTCAATTATAAATATAAATCATATGCGTATGAAAAAGATTCTATTATTAACAATTTTAATTTTAACTATGGTTAGTTGGAATATTGATAAAGGGATGAATATCCCTGAAAATCCATTATTGGTAAAATTTAATACTCCATTTGAAGTTCCTCCTTTTGATTTAATCAAGGAAGAACATTATATACCTGCTTTTAAAGCAGGTATTGAACAGCAAAAAGCTGAGATTGATGCTATCATTAAAAATAACGAAGAGCCTAATTTTGAAAATACCATTGTGGCTATGGATCAATCAGGAGCAATCCTTCGAAATGCGAGTGTTTTTTATAGCTTAAATTCGGCAAATACAAATCCAAATCTTCAGAAAATTGCTCGCGAGCTTACTCCATTGATGTCGGCACATCGAAATGAAATCAGCTTAAACCAGGATTTATTTGAAAAAATTAAAAAAGTATATAATAAAAGAGAATCATTGGGATTAAATAATGAGCAGCTTCGTGTTATTGAGAAAATGTATGAGGATTTTGAACGCAATGGTGCTGCATTGCCAATTGAAAAGAGAGAAGAGCTAAAAAAGATAAACGAAGAACTAGCAATGCTTTCGTTAAAGTATGGCGAAAACCTGCTAGCAGAAAACAATGGATTTAAACTAATTATCGAAAACAAGGATGATCTTATTGGTTTGCCCGAAGGTATTATTGCAGCTGCGGCTGATCAGGCAAAAAAAGATGGCCAGGAAGGAAAATGGATTTTTACATTGCATAAACCAAGCTGGATACCTTTTTTAACTTATTCGCCAAAAAGAGAATTGCGCGAAAAAATATATAAGGCTTACCTGAATATGGGTAATAATAATAACGATTACGATAACAAAGAAGTTCTTAAACAGATCATTACTTTACGTAATAAAAGAGCAAAGCTTTTAGGTTATACTACTTTTGCCGAATTTTCGATCGATGATAATATGGCAGAAACACCAAAAAATGTGTATGATTTTCTTTATAAAATCTGGACGCCTTCTTTAGCGATGGCTAAAAATGAGGTTAAGGATATGCAGGCTATCACAAACAAAGAAGGTGGTAAATTTAAACTAGAATCGTGGGATTGGTGGTATTACTCAGAAAAAGTACGTAAAGAGAAATACGATCTTGATGCAGAAGAGTTAAAACCATATTTTAAATTGGATAATGTTAGAGATGGTATTTTCTATGTGACTAATAAGCTCTATGGATTGAAATTTATCCCAAACAAAAATATTCCTGTTTATAACGAAGAAGTTCAAGCCTTTGAAGTACAAGAAGCTGATGGAAGTCATTTAGCAGTTTTGTATATTGATAGTCATCCACGTCCAGGAAAGAGATCGGGTGCATGGTGCGGAGCAATTCGCAGTGGAGCTTACGAAAATGGTAAGAAAGTTACTCCGGTAGTTTATATCGTAACTAATTTCACTCGCCCAACTGGTGATACTCCTGCTTTGATTAGTTGGGATGAGACTACAACATACTTTCATGAGTTTGGCCATGCATTGCATAATTTCTTTGCCGATGGTCATTACCGAAGAACATCACGCGATGTGCCCAGAGATTATGTTGAATTGCCATCACAAATTATGGAAAACTGGGCTGGTGAACCAGAAGTGTTGAAAATGTACGCTAAGCATTATATAACTGGAGAAGCTATTCCTGATGAATTAATTCAGAAAATACAGAATAGTAGCAAATTTAACCAGGGTTTCGAAACCGTAGAATATGTTGCTGCTTCGTTGCTTGATTTAGATTGGCATACTTTAACCAATACTGAAAACATAGATGTTGAAGCATTCGAAAAAACATCAATGGATAAAATAGGTTTGATAAGAGAGATTTTACCGCGCTATCGAAGTACCTATTTTTCTCATATTTTTAGTGGAGGATATTCAGCTGGTTATTATGTTTATTTATGGGCTGCAGTGCTCGACTCTGATGCTTTTATGGCATTTAAAGAAAGTGGTGATCTTTTTAATCAGGAACTTGCAGCTAAATTCCGAAAACATTGTTTAGCTGAAAATGCAATGGGAGAGGGAATGGATCAGTACAGGAAATTTAGAGGTAAAGATCCAGAAATAGATGCGCTGCTGGAAAAAAGAGGATTGAAATAAAATTTGAAAAAAGGTTATATCAGAACAATATTTTAGTCATTGCGAACGAAGAGAAGCAATCTTAAGCATTTTTTATCAAAGATTGCTTCGTTCATTCTTCACTCGCAATGACTTTCTTAAGATTCTACGTTTTGTTTTCTATCAAATCACAATACCAAAATCCATTTTTTTTGTACTTATTTTCAGATGGATACTCTTTATACACAATATCACCTTTTTTAAACTGAATTGGGTTCTTAAATATGGGGCCATCGAACACGAAACTATGAAATTCTCCATTTTCGCCACAAGAATCAACATTTTTTGGTAAATCATTTAAAAACGATTTATCATAAATTCTTCCGACAAATGATTTATCAAGTAATTGTGAATCAATAGAAACTATAACTGATTTAAAACCTTTATTAATAAAATCGATTGCTATGTCATTTGTATTTCTGTTCCACAGTGGAAATTCGGCTTTGAATCCTAGTTTAGCGAGTTGGGTTTCTCTGTATTTTCTTAAATCTTCGAGAAAAATATCACCAAATATTGAAGTGCTGATTCCTTCTGATTTTAAATCTGATAAAATCATAGATATAGTTTCTTCATAGTTGCCCATCGAATTTTTTTCAGGCAGATATACCTTTTTTATTGCTATTCCAATCGATTTAGCTTGTTGATCTAATAAAGCTTCAGGAACACCATGCATCGAAATCCTGTTATTTGAGGCGTTGAGTGTTGTTAAAAGATAGCGTACATCAAACAACTTATTTTTTAAAACATAGTAGAGGCAAAGGGCAGAATCTTTGCCTCCACTCCAGTTCATGATCGAAGGATTCACTATTTTAACTTATTTCTTCTTTGAACTTGAACCATTTGGGATTATTCCAACTTCGTACATACCAAGCTGGCTTCCAAACGAACTGTAACGGTACATGTTACCTCGCGATGCATAATTTAATGCATCAAATCCAAAGATATTGTCACGGGTAGCATCAACATAAATTGCATAGAAAGCCTTATCTACAATTGGAACAGTAGGAAAGACAGTATCATTTACCGAAAATTTAAAAATGCCATTAAATCCATAGCCACCTCCAACATAAAGATAATCACCATCTTTTCCTGCTTCAATACAGGTTGGATGCAAAGTAGCACCTATTTCAATAGTTTTAATAATTTCGTTTGTTTGTGGATCAATCTGAATAAGTTTCGAACCCGTTTCTGTATATGGTTCAACATATTGCTGATACCCAAAACACAACACCCATAACTTGTTATTTTTATCTATAGCAAAATCGCGTGGATTATCTCCAACTTTAATAGTTGCGGTAACTTCATTGCTTGTAATATCAATAACATTTATAGTTGAATCGCGATCGTAAGCTCCACTGTTTGCAACAAATAATTTATTATCTATTATTTCCATCTGTTCTGGGCCAGTTCCAACCTGAATAGTTTTGGTGATAGAATTTGTTAATAAATTAATAACTTTTATAACTCCATCTTCGCCCCACTGCGACAAATATCCAATGTTGTTTTTTATTTTAAAATATCTTGGATTGTCAAGATTGCTAATAGCATCATACTCCCTCAAATTTTCTTTATGAGCTATCTCAATTTTATTTGATCCGTTTACAATAATATATATTAAACTATCGGCTACAGTTGCCGATTGCACAACATCACCAATGGCACGCCCGTTAATATTTTCGAATAAATCGTTATAAACAGAATCGGTGCTATAGTTGTAATAACTTATTGATCCATTCGATTGCCCCCAGTTTCCTTCGTTTGTTATGTATATTCCATATGCCAATTTTACAACTGGTGTATTATTTTCTTCTTCGCAAGATATAAGTATTCCGACGATTAGTGATAATAGTAAATACTTTGTTATTAGTGATATTCGTTTCATAATTTTTTTTTAAGGTTTAATTTGATTTGTTAAAATGATATGATAAGCTTATCTGATAATTTGTCATTGGCATTGAATAGTTTACCATTACTTGGTAATTTTTATTCCAGAGGTTATTTATTTTAAAATTGATGATAAATTCATTTTTTGATATCATAAGTATCTTTCCAACAGAAAGATCACCAATATGATATCCATTTACAAAATACGAATTGTCTTTTGAGGTATATCGTTTTCCTACAAGTTGATGTGTATATCTTAGAAAGAAACCTGAAAAACTGGTATAAAAGCATATCGATCCTTTATGTAAAGGGGTATAAATAAGTTGTTTTTCAAATTCTTTATGAAATAGACTGTCGGTATTCTGGTTGGTAGCTTTTGTATATGAATATAATAAAGAAGCCCCTGTTTTACCCTTTGAATACTTGTAATCAAAGATTAACGATGTTTCCAAACCTCTCGACCAAACTTTTGAAACATTTTCTGGATTCCACGAAGCCAATGATGGGGTCCATATAATCCAGTTCGAAATATTGTTATTAAAAATGGTTGAATTACCTGATATACTTAGATTCTTTACTTTCTTCTCAACATTAAGCCCTAAATCCATTGTCCAACCGCTTTCAGGCTCAAGGTCAGGATTACCCCAATCGGTCCAGTATAAATCATTAAATGTTGGTATTTTGTATATTCTTGAAATGTTTGTATTTAAACTCCAGCTTTTGAAAAATGAATATCGTGCGCTTATCGAAGGCATTATTGGAGTAAAATCAGTATTTACGAGTTCACTGCGAAGACTGGTAACAGCAGCAAATTTATCAGATGAACTATAATATCTGTACGACAGAAATGCGGATGATCTATTTCTATATTTGGTTTCTTCATAATTATTTGTTTCACCAATCTCATAAAGTTCATCTAACCCAATATTTATTTGATGATTTTGAGTAATTATAAACCTGTTTTCGATTTCAGAATTTATCGATTTTGCATTTAATTCTGATTTTACATTATATTCCGGATTGTTATAATTATACCTTTCATCAATATAGGCAACTCTTATGTAATAATGATGGAAAGGGTTTGTCGATTTCCATATTGATGAAATTCGTATGTTTTTATCGGTTGAGTTAGCAGTACTTTTATTAACATTTATGGTAGGTTGAATTTCATTAAATAAATCCTGGTACCAAAAATTGGTTGTAAGTGATTTGTTTGATTTAACAATTAGTGAGTTAGATATAA
>JAIFLC010000113.1 GCA_020049295.1 Bacteroidota bacterium | reverse complement strand
GTTCCAACAGAAGTAGGAGAAACGGTAACACCTGGTGTATCATCATCTGTATTGGAAACTGATACATCAGAAGAATTCATTCCACTATACTTGCCATCAGTACTTGTAGCTGCTGCTGTAATTATAGTGTAGCCAATATCTCCATCATTTATATTATCATTAACACCTGTAACTGTAACATATTGAGGTGTATTCCAGTTTGCTGTGCTAAATGTTACTGAAGAACCAACATTTCCTTCAGTTGCATCACTTGTTGATAAACCTATTGTAACACTACTTGTTGGTTCTGTGTTTAACTGAATTGTAAATGTTGCAGTTCCACCAGCTTCGGTTGTATTATCGCTTATTGCAGAAACTGTAATTCCGGCTATATCGTCATCATTATTCGTTACTGAAACATTTAGGGCATTTAATCCATCATACTTCGAATCATCACTTATTGCAGCAGCAGTATTGATTGTATAAGGGATATTATTATCGTCGATAAGATCATCAACCCCCGTAACAGTAACTGTTTGCGGAATATCCCAATTTGATGGTGTAAATGTTACGCTCGATGTAGACACAGTTCCTTCAGCAATATCACTTGAACTTATACCTATTGATACATTATTCTTTGGTTCGGTGTTTAAAACAATTTCAAAAGTAGCTGTTCCACCTGCTTCGGTTGTAACTAAACCTGTTGTTGGGGATACAGTTATACCTGCTTCATCATTGTCAGAATTCGATATTTCAACATCGTCGACTAACAGGCCATCAAAATTTAAATCTCCCGGACTTGAAGTTAAGGATGAAATGATACTATATGGTTGATCATCATCATCAATATCATCGTTCTGACCTGTAACTGTTACTGTAATTGGACTATCCCAATTCGAATCGTCAAAAGTTATATTAGCCGTATTTGATGCTGGAGTGGCTGTACCTCTACTTACACTTGTAATAAGCCCTTCGTTAATATTATCAGAAGATAAATTAATCGTTACTCCTGCATCCGGCTGACAATCAAGCACAACTGTAAACTGCGCTATTCCTCCAGCTTCAGTTGTATTTCCACTAATTGTTGAAACAGTAACACCTGCTATATCGTCATCATTATTAATTACAACAACATCATTTGGATTAAGGCTGGAATAATTTGTATCCAAACTAACTGCCGAACTGGTAATAATATTATATGTTATGTTGCCATCTATTATATCATCATCTATACCAGTAACAGTAATTGTTTGGGTTGAACTATAATTAAGTGAATCAAAAGTAACACTTGCAGGGGATACCATGCCTTCGGATAAATCGTCTGAGGATAAATTTATGGTAACTTCTTTATACGGTTTTGTATTTAAGTTAATTGTAAATGTTGCATTTAATCCAGCTTCTGTGGTATTACCGCTGATTGCAGAAACGGCAATTCCTGGTGTGCGAACAACAATCTTACCAGTATCAGTAAGCATCACTTCACAATTTCCGTTGCTGGCTCCAACTTTAAAAACATTATCTCCTATCGACAAGTTATCATGGGGTAAACTAATGGCAAGGTTAGCACCAGCTCCTGTTTCCGTAGCAACTATCGTTGACAAATCTGATTCAGCATATACATTATATATAATTCCAATAGTTGCTGAAGAGACATTTAAGGTACCATCTTGTCCGGGGTCTACAGTATTTCCTGTAACTGTATTTGATGTACTTGCCGGGTTTTTAACTGTAATATTAAAATTTCTTGAATTTTGACAACCATATTTACTAACCCAGAGTGAATAAGTGTCCTGATCAGTACTTGAGGCATTTGTTTTGGTATAAGTTCTGGATGTAGAAACTTCAGAACCATTCTTTTTCCAGCTATAAGAAGCATTCACCTCATCAGCAATCAAACTAATTGTTTCACCAGTACATACGGCTGTATCACCCATAAAAGTTGTTATTGGAGCCACAGAAACATCAAAGTATCGGGTTGATGTGCAAGTGTTACTTTCGACAGTTTTTGTAATTGATAACGACCATTGTCCAATACTCACGGGTGCAGCTTGCTGCAATATTTTGTTTGTAGAAATTTCTGTTCCATTATATTTCCAACTATAGCTAGCACCTGTTTCTTCTGCTATAAGATATAAATCGTTTCCTGTACAAACAATTGTATCCCCGTCAAATTCGAGACTGGGACTAACTGTTACAGCAAATTCCTCGATTACTTGCGAATACCCATCGTCAACCATAATATAGATAATAGCTCTTCCAGATTTATTTGCCACAGGAGTAACAGTAACCGTTGGATTTACTCCTGTTGAATCAATATCAATTCCGGTATGAGGAACAAACTCAGGATTAGCCGAAAAACCAGTAACAATTAATGCATCACCATCTGCATCATTCACTGTAAATTCAATTGGCTCTGTTGGGGTATTTGTACATAAACGCTGATCATCAATAGGTGTTATTGTTGGGTCGGTATTTATGATCAGATAGATATTTTCTTGGTTATTACTCCATTTTAAACCATCAGATGCTTTCCAACGTACACTATCTTTTCCATGAAAATTTAATGATGGCTTGTAATGAAGCAGGTATATATTTCCTCTTGATATTTCTATACTATCCGTAACAATACTACCATTATAATATAGAGTTCCTTCCTGCGGCAATGTAAGTATTTTGATACTACTTAAATCTAAACTTCCGGTATGAAAAAATTTATAATCAAGATCTTCAACATCAAAAATAATATCTGTATCAAGAGGGCCCTGCAAATATACATCACCAACATAAGGTCGCGAACCATCTACGCATTTAGTTGCACTTTCACGTACTTGAACACCATAACTTGAATACCCCAAATCAATAGCATTAAACCAGGTATTCATGGTATTTAGGTTACCATTGTTATCGTCATTGGGATTTCCTGAATAGGACCAGGTTCTTGGAATATAATTTTCAACACGTAATTGTTTTTGCTGTGTTTCTGTCATAGCACCAGTACCACTTTCATCACCCCAATCTAATAATCGGGTATCATCCCAGTAAATGGTAGTATTCAATTTGTTAAAAGGTCTGATAGCTGAAGTAGTAATACCGCTCAATTGTTCAACATCATATAAAGGAAAGTGCGAAGGACCCCTACCTAAAAATGTAGCAGATGCATTATAAATTCCATCAGGAACTAAAGCACCAGCATCTGTTTTAAAATCCCACAAAACATAGTTTAACCCTTTTTTCAGTTCGAGATAAATAACTCTGTCATTGTTATTGGTAGAATATTCGCCATCTCCGTCGCAATCTATAAGCACAACCGTGTATCCATCTAGATTAGTTTCTATTTTAAAAAAGGTAACATCGTCGTAATCGCAATCAATAGGTCTATTCTTTTCAAGTATAACAGAATCAACATAAAGAGGTTGATACAAAGGACTACGATTATAGTTGTAATCCATAAACAATACTTCTTCGGCCCAAACCTGCACTTTAGGGGGTGACAATAATATATTTGGCCAGACTACTCTATCAGGATCATTCAAAAAAACAGGGTATTCAGCAATATTTTTATCAGTAATTTGATCTCCGGCCAAACTTTGTGTACGTCTAATATAATTTGTTTCTGCAGTATTAGGTGAAATGCCAAATTTATTCGCTAAGAAGACAAAAGAATAGGTCGTCATTTCAAAATTGATCTTATTAATTAACCGATCTTCAGTAACAACAAAGAAATTGGCATTTACAGGATTTCGAGTATAGCTGGTATTACATAACTGCCATGCATAGGACCATAGTCTTCCTGCAGAACGATTAGGCTCATCAGGATTTGTTATTACTTTATTACTAACATCAGTAACTGTTACATCAAAAAACTCCAAAGCCCATCTATCTCTATAAGAATAATTTCCAGCAGTTCCATAGGTATACCACCAGGATTCAAACTCAATATAATGGTTTCCTGAAGTTGTTGCAGTATAGTATAATGGATTATAACCACCAGAAATAACATTACCATTTAGTATAGCCCCATTTGGTCCGGTAACAGCTTGGGTATAGCTGCTAATATATCCTGCTCCTGAATTAGGTATTTGTCTGGCAGTAAATACTTCATTCCCTGCCTCATCCATAATCCGGAATGATCTATAACGATAATCAGTCCATATTTCACTGTTATACTTATATGTATTCATCTTCATACCAAAATACATAGTTTCTCCAGCATTCAGGTAAATATTAATACGCTCACTGGTATCACAATCGTACATGCCAAAATCATTATTATTAAACACAGAAAACTCAAGCCAAAGTGTATCATTCATAGTTGGCATTAACTGCTTAGTGCCTTCTTGGGCAAATACCTGAAATGAAATTAAAATGGATATAAAAAGAAATACTTTTCTCATATGGATAATTTTACTTTTTTTTGAACTTATAATTATACGATTAAATTTGCAGCCAAATACTGCTAAAACAATACTTTCAGTTATGTTTTTGATTAACGACTTGCATTCTTACATGAACGTTTAAAAACAATTCATTTCCAATAACTTTATTATAATTTTGTAATAAAAAGCGTAAATATAGTATTTTAAGCAAAAAGCAAACCTTACATGTTAATAACTTTTAAACCGTTTAATTGAAATATATTTAAACCATCCGATTTTGCTGTTCTACAAGGTTATAGAATAGTATATGTTTAATAACATATTTTTGTTGTTTAACAATAAAAAAACCGTCAAAAATTTGACGGTCTTTTTTATAAAATAAGTTAATATTTAATCAAATATATCGACAGCCTCAATTAACTTAAATTTAGAACGCTCCAGGTTATTTTCATATAACTCTCCAAGATCTAACATATCCAAATCGTCATATTCGTAAAACCAGTTAATTTCTATTTGATTAATCTTTGGATTATTCTCAAGCTCAATTAAAAGATTTAATATCTTTTTGGTTGAAGATGTATTAATGTATTCCATTTTTACATCAAAAACTACATTCTCTGCTTCAAGCTGTCTTACCCAGAAAAAAACAGGTTCGTAGAATTTATGAACATCTTCAGGAAGCGATCTTCCTTTAATCAGTAATTTTCCATTCGTATAAAAATCTACTAATGGACTAGTATCAGTACCTTCAATAAACAAATTTTGCATTTCCCCCTAATTTTAAAATAAATCTAAAAATAACATATATTTTTAAATATCAAGCCAATGGTTAAAAAAAGTTTTTAAGAAAATTGGTAAAAAGATTAACAAAGGGTACTTTTTAAAAGGCTAAGTGTGTCAGAACCTACATTAAACAATAAATCTATAATACTTAAATTTGGTATAAATCTAGTTTTGCTCGAAAACACTTGTATATACTCTACAGATTTGAAGTTAGAGTCATTTACATTCTTTTTGGGATTAATTATTTCTCGAAAATCATCAGATTCCAATTCTGCAGCAAGTATATAATTGTTTGTTAAGTTGATTTTTACTTGAAAACCAATCAGATCAATAATCATTTCCTGCAAAGCTGCATTATAGTCAATAAGAAAATCAGTTTTTTTGGTAAAGTACGGTAAAAAATCATCTGCATAATACTCGAAGTAAGGTGATGATCGATATGCTGATTCTATTGACTTCCAATGCAATTTCTGCCAGTTTGTAACATAATCGATTTTAATATCTTTAGTCTTTGTTTTGGTTTGTATTTTTTTTACTGGTATAGATAAGCACAGCAATCCATTTGCCCCATAAATATTACATCTGTTTCGATACGTTTGTTTGGGATAGTTCTCATGTATTTCAATGAAAACCTCTCCATATTTTAAAAGCTTTGAATAATATTGAATAGGAGCCAAATAAGCTGTTGAGAGCAATACCTTTTCCATGCTTAAATTGTCTTTTTAAATAATCTATTGATGTTCGCTTTTACTCCATTTTTACTTGCAGGAAATAAAACAAACATACTTTTTCCAATTACATGCGTTTCAGGTAAAAAACCCCAGTATCTCGAATCTTTGCTGTCACTTCGATTATCATCCAACACAAAATAATAATTATTTTTAAATGAATATTCAATAGCTTTCAATCCATTAATCTGTATTTCTATTTCTGAAATAGTAACCTCATTTCCCTCGTGATATTTAATGAGATCTATATATAACTCAATATTTTTTTTATTTAGCTTAATTGTATCTCCCTTCGCTGGAACATAGAGTGGTCCGAAATTTTTCTTATTCCATCTTCTAATTTGATTCGTTGCATATATTAACTCCCGATCATCTTCGAAATCATCAATAAAGCTAATATGATTTACTCCTTCTTCAGCCTTTATATTATTTATCTTCTCTTGTGATCCAGTAATTACATAGGTATTCTTTTTGGTTATCGATCCTTCCGTAAGATCATATTTTTTAACCAACTGACGAAACGCTGCTTCTGAATCAACTTGTAGAGAGTATTTAAAACTCATGTTTTGATTAGTGATATCATTTATTTGATTATCTACCCTGCTTTTATAATCAACAATCTCTATTGTCTCCCCTGGTAATCCAATAATTCTTGATAACAATAAACTCCTTTTATCAATTGGTTTCTCTAATTCAAAGGGTGCATTAAACAGAACAATATCTAATCGTTTTAAACGATCAAGTCCGGGTAGTCTTTTTGCCGGTAATTCGATCAAATCATTATAATAATCATAACCAAAAAAAGGAATGCTTAACAAAGTTACAGGCAACCTTGCACCATAATCCAATTTACCAATTGCAAGAATTTCGCCTGGTAAAACCGTATTTCCCATATTGGTTGATTTAACTATAAATGATTCAACCAAAAATGACTTTATTAGTAGAATAAGAATAAGTGCAACAAAAAAAGCCTTTATCCATTGTTTACCAGAGCTTCCTGATTTACTTTTTTTAATTATATTTTTCTTCCTTGTGGCCAATCTAATTGTTTTTAAAAAAAATACATCAGGCTATTACCCGATGTATTTATTAATAAATAAGTTATATTTTAATGAATTGTAGAAAACAACCTATTCCATCTTATTTTGCTTAAAAAACTCTTATCCTTATCAAGCGACAGCCAAATAAATACGGCCTTACCAACAACGTGATCTTCAGGAACAAATCCCCAGTATCTCGAATCAGCTGATTTATGACGATTATCACCCATCATAAAATAATAATCCATCTTAAAAGTATACGTGTTGGCTGGTTTATCATTTATATAAATAATACCATCTTTAACCAACAGTTTATTTCTTTCATAGGTTTCAATAATTCTGCTGTAAAGTGGTAGATTTTTAATTGTTAAATCAACAGTTACGCCTTTTTTCGGAATGTATAAAGGTCCGAAATTATCTTCAGTCCATTCAAAGTCAGAGCTAAATGGGAAAATTGAAATATTAGCAACATTTGCATTTGTATTATCATACCTTGAAATATTGGTTACAGTAGGAAAGTTTTTGAGATTTTCAACATTTTCATTTGTCAAAGGTAACTCGTAGGTTGAACTTGATGAAATATACCTTCTGTCATCAACAGCAATATTTAGTTTCTCTAAATGCTTTGAATTAATTTCTTTGCCATTCGTTTTGATGAAATAGTCATACTGCATTTTAGGAAAATGTTCTTGCTGTGAACTATTCACAGAAACCTGTCCGTGTGAAATCACTAAAGTATCGCCTGGTAATGCAACACAACGTTTAATATAGTTTTCACGTTTGTCAACAGGGCGAACAACTATTTTATATTTATCCCATACCAGATCTCGCATTGTTCCAATATACTCATCAAAATTTCTAATTGGATTTCCCATTTGAATATCACGACGCATTAATTCATACGCATTTTCGCGAATAATACCATAGTAATCTTTTTCCTGCATTTCAACAACTACCGTATCGCCAGCAGGGAAATTAAAAACCACAATATCATTCCTTTTAATATCACCAAGCCCAGCTATTCTCTTGTATGGACGTTTAATCCATTCGACATATGCTTTTGTGTCTTTTGTCAATGGGAGTGTATGATGAGCAAATGGAAATGAAATAGGCGTATTTGGTAATTTAGGCCCATAACTAACTTTACTTACAAATAGATAATCACCTACAAGCAATGTCTTTTCCATTGATGAGGTTGGTATAGTATATGCTTCGATAAAAAACATGCGAATTAAAGTGGCTGCAATTACTGCAAATACAAGCGCATCAATCCACTCAATTAGTGCACTTTTCTTTTTTGGTTCGCCTCGTTTTTTCCAGAATGTCCAGTTTACATATTGTGTAATATGCATATCAACAATTACAAGCAAACCAAACAAAAACCATGGATTCTTAATCCAAATTACCCATAAAACATAAATTATTACTGTTAAGGAGAACTTAAAGTATTTGTGTTTTAAGATTTCTTTTAGTGTCATTTTGAAAGAGTTATTATTTAAAATTTAAAAGATCGTTCATTGTATAATATCCAATTTTCCCAGCTAAAAACTCAGCTGCAAGTACTGCTCCTAAGGCTAATCCTTGTCTGTTTTTCAAATCATGTTCGATTTGCAGTTTATCAAAAGCCGAATCGTAAATTACTTTATGATTACCAGGTACCACACCTTCTCGAAATGATTTAATTATCAAATCACTTTCTTTTTCGGCAGTTTCTTTTACCCAATTTGTTTTTCTATCAAGATTTGCGATTAATCCATTCGCAAGTGTTATGGCTGTACCGCTAGGAGCATCAAGTTTTTGTGTATGATGTGTTTCTTCCAGATGTGGTTCATAAGCCGGATAATTATTCATGATGCTGGATAAAAAGCTATTTACTTTAAAGAAGATGTTAACGCCTAAGCTATAATTTGAAGAATAAAAAAATGTTTTTTTATTCTTCTTGCATAATTCAATTAGCTGATCAAGTTCATTAGTCCATCCGGTTGTACCACATACTATGGGAACATTCGATTCGAAACATTTTTTAATATTTGCGACAGCACTATCAGGTATTGTAAATTCCATGGCAACATCAATACCTTTAAGATTTTCATGGTTTAGCTTTTTTTCATCGTCTTTATCAATAATTAAATTAATAGTATGACCACGATCGATGGCAATTTTTTCTATCTCCTTACCCATTTTTCCGTATCCGATAAGTGCTATTTTCATTCAGCTAATTTTGATGCAAAGTAGTAAAGATTATCTGTAAGTATTGTAAAAGTTCCTTAATTAATGTTAAATGCCTTGTGTCACTTTAGCTCACTCCTGCCTGCCGGCAGGCAGGTTAAATTTTAGGCACTTTTATATTTCTCTCGGTAAAGATAAAAAAAGGGAAGCAAAATTGCTTCCCTAGTTTAAAATATTATCAAATAATTAAACAACCAACTAATTTCAATATAAATAAAAA
>JAIFLC010000072.1 GCA_020049295.1 Bacteroidota bacterium | reverse complement strand
CAAAAGCCCTTATATCGCCAGAAATCTCTTGATTCGTTTTTTTAGTTATAATATTGATTACTCCACCCATAGCATTATTCCCGTATAGTGCTGAACTCGGACCTTTTATAACCTCAATACGTTCAATACGATCTGGCGAAATCATATGCCAGTTTATGGAACCACCGGCGGTTTTGTTTAATGGAACACCATTGTACAATATCAAAACTCCCTGGGCAGATTCCAAACCACGCATGGTTACAGATGAGTTTTTGGAAAAAATTCCCCAGCTACGATTAACATTTATATTTGAAATGGATTGAAGAAGCTCATCTGTATTACTTACAGGGAATGCCTCAATAGTACTTTTCTCTATAATCTCATTCTGTCCGGGTAAATCTTCTATTTTTCGTTCTGTTAAGGTTGCGGTAATTATTACCTTTTCCATTTCAACTGAAGATGAAACCATTTCAATCTCAACAAAGTTTTTATCAGTTCCAATTGTGATTGATTGTTTTTGATCCCTATATCCAACAAAAGTTATTAGCAGCGTATATGGTCCTTTATTGAGATTTTTAAAGACGAATTCGCCATTCTCATCACTTGAAGCCCCATGCTGAAGCTCCTGCAAAACAATGTTGGCACCTGATAAAGTTTCGCCTGTTTCAGAATCCAAAATAACACCTTTCAGATCGTATTGGGCAAATACCGTATAGGGTATGGCAATTGAAATAATAATGGATTGAATAACTTTCCTGAAAGACATAATCACTTATTTTTGAATCTTAATATCAACAACAATATATCCACTATTTGTTTCGGAGGTACTTATCACTTTAAATATTCCTGTTTTATTTTCCTTAACAAACGAATACATATCTCCAGGTTGTAATGTTTTCGCTTTACGCCCACCTGTTTCGAAAGCAAATGTATTTGCTATGAGCAAGCTATCATTTAATGCATTATCGAATGTAAGAGTCGATATTGAAAGTTTTTCTTTGCTATAACGCGTTGTGTTTATGGTTTCCCAGTTTGTAATAGCATATTCACCCGGAAAAGCCGCTTCACCAATATTCGCACCAGGCGAGGCCATAACGCATTTTTCAAGCTTATCGAAATCGTCGAAATAGTAAACCATATCAATTAAAGCAGAATTGTTATATGCACCCTGCAGATTATATACTAAACCATTACTTAGGGCAAAGAAACTACCATATAAAGTACTATTTTGGGCTCCTAAATAAACATTGGGGTAAGTATTTATCTCACCAAAATCAATGGTTTCGCCTTTAGTAATGATAATACCTGTACTTGACCAATTTCCTTCAATATCACGAATTATAAACTCCCAGTTTTCCAATTCAGTTAAACTTTTTGTGATTTGAATATCTTTAGAAAATGTTTCTGAATAGAAACCAAGATCCACATATCTTTCGCCATTTACTTTTGCAATAAAATTGGTAAGTTTATTATGTCCGTTATAATGAGCCTCAATACCAACAGTAAATTGCTTCCCAACTGAGATTGCAGAATCTGAATACACATATTCCGGTAAAACCTTTAAGGTAATTTCTGGATTAGAATAAACCGGATTGTCTTCTTCCTGACATGATGTGCACATTAAAAAAAATGCAAAAATCAGGGTAATCAATAATCCGTTTACATTCCGACATGTCCAATATTTCATATCGCTACTTATAATTTTAGCAAATGATTATATTCTTGCATTAAATAACTATTTTCGGAGTTTTTTAAGTGACAATACTAGTCCAGCCCCAAGCAATGCTCCTGCTAAACCAAAAATAAAATGGGATAATACAGGTATAACAAATCCCCATTTAATAAAGGATGATTCAAGTATGCCTGTAAATAAGTACATAATAATTCGACCAACAGGTATAACCATATATGCTATCCCTCCAATAAGTGTTAATATAGCCAAACGGTTATAAGGCTTATTAAAAGCGATAAACAAAGCATCTACAACAATACCCATAATCACATAAATTATTGGTAAGAAGGGATCTTTAATTCCAATAATTGGAAAAAACATAAATGTTGAAGCACCCATCATTGTGATAATAGAGGCAAAAGGAAGATTAGAACTTCTTCTCGCAATCATTAAGATAGCCATAAATTCAAGACCATGTCTGCCAGGAATATTCAAAGGTATTCTTAGATAAGTTCGCAATACTATTGCACTTATACCGAGAAATAATAATAACAATATTTCAAATACAAGAGAAAGTGTACTAGTTGGAAATGCTCTTGATATACTCTTTTGATACATGCTGCCATTCATGGGTTTCATTGTTTTTAGTTTTTTCTACAATTACAGTTATTTCTTTATTTTGGATGACTGGTCGTAACCAATTTCCAACATCAATTTGTTCATTATCATTAATTAATTTGTCATCAACAGACTTAATAACCTGAATATGACTAATTTTTTTCAGTTCTGAGCCGGAAAATATTCCGCTTATTTCACGTAATTCTTTTCCCTTAACCCATATGCTTCTACCATCGTTTCCGGCTTTTCTTAATCCTACAGCTGCAAGAGACCCAATAACACCAATTTTTGTTCCGGTATAGCCTTCAAGAAAAATCCCTCTTTCATTGGCTAGTTTGTGCGCATTTTCTTTTGTAAGAATCTCTTTTTTTGCCCTGTTTCCCCAATCAATTAATTGTTCATTAATTAAATCTTCTCTTGCAATGCAGAGTCCAGCATCAGAGCCTTCTGCAGCTTCACGAATAAGATATTCAGAGCATAGCTTTTGTAAAGCATCATATTTATCTGAATTTACAATTAAGCATGCGGAGCTGTTATGCGATGTATAAGGAATATTTTCGTGTACATACAATTGATGACGGGATATAGATTCAACATCACCAATACCTTGGTCAACAATAAGTTTCCCCATCTCACGCGCCCTAAAACCTGTACCTCTTGATTCTAAATTGTCGGTATCATCAATTGCTACAAAAAATCTCATATACTATGAATTAATTTTATTAAAGAACTTTTTCGTTATTTGATGTATTGATTCATCAAATTCAACTAAAAGCTCTTTGTATGCTTCAATTAGTTTTTTGCCTTCGGGAGTAAGAACAGAGTTTCCACCTTGTGCTCCACCACGGTGTTTCTCAACCAAAATAAATCCTAGTTTTTCTTCCGCTTCCTTCGAGTAATTCGAATTTACCATCACCTAAAATTCCCTGACCTTTTGTGTTCTCGAGCCAAACCTTGAATTTTAAGAAAACATCGTAATATTTTGATCCTTTTGATCCTGCCATAATTATGATTTTTAGTCAATATGCGAAACAAAACATATCGCAAAGTAAAAAAATACCACGGAGTTAAAAAAACTTCATGGCATTATTTTAAAAGTTTGATTATTTTAAAAATTTGATAAATTTCTATTTATTTAAAAATCAATTTGTTTGCCCCATACCCTGAAGGGAGCAAATTGATTTTTTCACACCCTTTAGGGAAGGGGCAAATGAAAAAATCAATTATTAAACATCAAAAACAATTCAATTTATTTGTAAAGACAACGGTACGAAGTATCGCCATCAACTTTTACTTTAAACTTAACATCTTTTGCAACTTTAAATGTTTCGAACTCTTTAAATGTTTTCCATTCAGTTTCTCCAGGTTGTTGAATAGTCATTTTACCTGATGTAACTGTCATATACTCTACTGTTGATGTTACGAAAACATATTCCCCTTTTGCCATAACACCAACTGTTGCTGGTCCTTCGGCTGTTTCGAAAGCAATTGATTTTACTTTTCCGTCGAAATATTCGTTTGTTTTAAACATAGCTTATTCTTTTTTGTTAGTAATGTACAAAAATAGTAATTAAAGTTTTTGCTATAACATGATAAAAATCTTGTTTTATATTAAACCGATATGCATATATTTGCATAACGTATTTTCCAAATTTCCAATTCACTTAGTGGCTTGAAATCCTAAATGAATTGGGATATTTTAATAACCCCAGAACTCGTAATCCTGGGGTTATAAAATTTAAATAATAAGTAATTAGTCTAACATAACAATTTTAAAAATAACTATATAAAAAATCAATTATGCAACAAAATTTATATTTTGCGCCACCGGCAAAGAACGAGCCGGTAAAGTCCTATATCAAAGGTTCTCCAGAGAGGGAACAAGTAACAAAAGCCATTGAATGGGCACGATCCCATGTTGTCGACATACCTATGATTATTGATGGAAAAGAAGTACGGACCGATAAAAAGATTGAAATACATCCGCCGCACGATCATCAGCATTTATTGGGATATTACCATCGTGGCGACGAGAGTCATGTAAAAGATGCAATCGATGCGGCATTAGCTGCACGTGATAAATGGGCAAACATGTCGTGGAAACAGCGTGCGTCAATTTTCTTAAAAGCTGCAGGAATGATTTCTGGTCCGTATCGTGGACGCATAAATGCTGCAACCATGCTTGGACAATCAAAATCTGTGCATCAGGCTGAGATAGATGCAGCATGTGAATTTGCCGATTTTCTGCGTTTTAATGTTCAGTATATGACTGAAATTTATAACCAACAACCAAACTCCAGCGAACTGGTTTGGAATCGACTAGAACAACGCCCGCTCGAAGGATTTGTATTTGCATTAACGCCATTTAATTTTACAGCTATTGCTGCCAACTTGCCTGCAGCTCCAGCCATGATGGGAAATACCGTAGTATGGAAACCTTCGAATGCTCAGATTTATTCAGCACGTGTAATTATGGAAATATTTATGGAAGCTGGATTGCCTGATGGCGTTATTAATCTTGTATTTGTCTCTGGGCCTGCAGCAGGCAATGTGATTTTCTCGCATCCTGATTTTGCAGGAATCCATTTTACAGGATCAACAGCTGTATTTCAAAATATTTGGAAAGAAATAGGTAATAATATTACGAAATACAAATCGTACCCACGCATTGTTGGTGAAACCGGAGGAAAGAACTTTGTGTTGATGCATGAATCAGCTAATGCAACGCAAGTAGCAACAGCATTAACCCGTGGCGCATTTGAATACCAGGGACAAAAATGTTCTGCTGCATCACGTGCATATATCCCAAAAAATAAATGGGATGAGGTTCTTTGTGAGATAAAATGCGATATGGAAACGATAAAAGTTGGACCAGTTGAAGATTTCACTAATTTTATGAATGCTGTTATTGACGAAGCGTCATTTACAAAGCTTACAGGATATATCGATAGAGTAAAACAAGATAAGGATGTAGAAATTATTCAGGGTGGAAACTACGATAAAACAAAAGGATATTTTATTGAACCAACCATAATTCTTACCAAAGATCCACATTATGTAACCATGGAGGAAGAATTATTTGGGCCAGTTTTGACTATTTATTTATATGATCCGACCAAGTTTGAAGAAACATTGGAATTAATCGATACAACATCCATTTATGCATTAACCGGATCGATATTCTCCAAAGACAGATATGTTATAGAAAGAGCTATGGAACGATTAAAACATGCTGCAGGAAACTTCTATATAAATGACAAACCAACAGGTGCAGTAGTAAGTCAACAACCATTTGGCGGCGCACGCGGATCTGGCACAAACGACAAAGCCGGATCGTACCTGAATTTATTACGATGGGTATCGCCACGAACCATTAAAGAATGCTTTGTACCACCTGTAAGTTACAAATATCCGTTTTTGGAGGAATAGCCAAATACAAATTTTTAAAAACCCTGGAATAGTATGTTTCAGGGTTTTTATTTTTGTTTTAAAATGATTTTTGTAAATTACCTAAATATAAAAACATCCTTTTCTCAAGTTTCAATAAAATATTAACCTAAAAAATACAACTATGAGTTTTGCAAAAGAATTTAAAGAATTTGCCCTGAAAGGTAACCTTATTGACATGGCTGTTGCATTTGTTATGGGAGCTGCTTTTGGAAAAGTTGTCTCTGGATTTATTGATGGTTTGTTTATGCCCATTGTCGGTAAAATAACTGCCGGTGTTGATTTTCAGTCATTAAAGTTTATGCTAAGCGAAGCCCAATACGATGCTGCAGGAAAGCTTATTTCGGCAGAAGCTTCGATTAAGTATGGTCAGTTTATTACTATTTTTATCGACTTTTTGCTGGTTGCATTCTGTATGTTTTTATTAATTAAGGCCATGAACAAGATGAAAGCCAAAGAAGAAAACAAAGTACTTGCTCCACCTGTTCCAACAAAAGAAGAAGTTTTATTAACTGAGATAAGAGATTTATTAAAGAAATAAAAGGTTAAGCTATTTCGTAGTTTTTCTGTTTTAATTGATTTACCCAAACCTTATAATTGGTGATTGGAGTTTTAACTTTAATTATAAGAAATGACTCTAAATCACCAATTGTCATTCATAAGCTGGAACATAACGCATTAGTTGGTCCTACCTTTACTTATGGTATTTTAGTTTATTATCAGCTCACATTATTATTAGTTTTGTTAACTTTGGCTTTGGGTATTTTACCATATTTATTCTACAAATAACTTTTCTGATAAAAAAAACAATTTATGAGTAATAACGACATTTTACGCCGTATACGATATACATTCGATCTTAACGATACGAAAATGATTGAAATATTTGGTTTAGCTGATTACAATGTAACAAGAGCGCAAATTAGCGATTGGTTGAAAAAAGATGATGACCCTGCCTTTCAGGAACTTTCAGACGAACAGATGGCTACCTTCCTAAATGGATTTATTATTGAGAAACGTGGCAAAAAAGAAGGGGCACAACCAGTACCTGAAAAAATATTGAATAATAATATTGTATTCAGAAAATTAAAGATTGCTTTAAACCTAAAAGATGAAGATATTCTGGATATTTTTAATCTTGTTGATATGCGCTTAAGTAAACATGAATTAAGTGCATTTTTCCGAAGTCCAAATCAGTCACAATATCGCCCATGCAAAGATCAGTTTCTACGAAACTTTCTTCAAGGTATGCAGATTGTATATCATGACCGAAAGAAATAATGCATTTTCTTATAATTACACGTAGATTTTAAATAGATGCTTCAAGAAAAGAAGGAACATCCAAAAGAAAAAACCCGGCTACACCCACGAAACAAACATCGTGAGCGCTATGATTTCAAGCTTTTGATTGAGTCTTGTCCTGAATTGGCCCAGCATGTTAAATTGAATGTATATAACGACGAATCAATTGATTTTTCTGATCCAGAAGCTGTAAAGATACTTAACAAAGCATTATTAAAGCAGTACTACGATATCGAAAATTGGGATATTCCAACCGGTTATTTATGTCCACCTATTCCGGGAAGGGCCGATTACATTCATCATATGGCAGATTTATTGCGCATGTGCAACTATGGAAAAATCCCTACAGGTAATAAAATAAAATGCCTTGATATTGGTGTTGGGGCAAATTGTATTTATCCAATTATAGGAAACAAAGAATATGGTTGGTCGTTTATTGGATCTGATATTGATCCGGTTGCGATTGAAAATGGAAATAAAATTATTGAACAAAATAACACTTTATCCCGAAAGCTTTCGGGAGACCAGATTGAATTGAGAATTCAAAACAATCCCAAAGATTTTTTTTATGGAGTAATTAAAAAGGATGAAATTATTGATTTGTCAGTATGCAATCCTCCTTTTCATGCTTCATTGGCCGATGCCCAAGCTGGGACTATTCGTAAAATACGTAATTTAAAACAACAGCAGAAGATAACACCTATATTGAATTTTGGTGGTCAGAATAATGAGTTGTGGTGCGAAGGTGGTGAAGAAAGATTTGTTCGCGAAATGATTCGCGAGAGTAAAAAATTCGGATCTTCCTGTTTTTGGTTTTCATCCCTGATCTCGAAACATTCCAACCTAAACTCTGCATACCAGGCTCTGAAAAAAGCTGATGCTGTTGATATTAGAACAATTCCAATGGGACAAGGAAATAAAACAAGCCGAATTATTGCATGGACATTTCTTTCCAAAGAACAGCAAAATACCTGGAGAAATTCGCGCTGGAAAGAGAGTACAAAATAATCGAAGAAATAAAAAATGGCTAATTGATAAAACCAAAGTTAATTGCCAAATTCATTTCCCCACCAAACTCATTCGGTTGAGTTTCTGTTACACAAATCATAAAAACCATATTTTCGCTGATATAGGTATTACAGTTTTCCGAATTATTTAATATATCTGGTTTAAATCCTTGTTCAAGAAATACATTTGTTATGCGATTTATAACATCATCTGCAGTAATAAATTCGCCTTCTAATTTAACACTTGTTTTTACTCCAATCCCTGAAATGGTAATTGTTTCATAATGATTTTCAAAAACTTCTGATTTGTATGTAAAATCAACTGGTTCCTGATTACTAAAATCAAAATCGGGAAAAACCTTTAAAAGATCTTCCATACCTCCAAACAACTCATCAGTGTTATTTGAAAAATCTGTTTCCTCAATATAAAACGTTAATACAAGCTTTCCATTGTCAAGAATAAGACTATCATTTCGTAACTCAGCCATATAAATTTCAGTAGTACCATCATCAGATTTTAGCGTAAGCAATGAATCTTTTATATAAAAAGTACCTGTTTTTAAAATAACCTGATTTTTAAAAGATTGATAAGTAAATTCACTTTCAGATTTGCTAAACTTATAAATTTCTGCATCGCATCCCGTAAGGCATTCCCAACTACCAATTAGTGAGTTTTCAGTTAAACTCTTTGGTTTATAGCTACATGAGATAGTGATTATTGTTAATAATGATATGATGATAAATGATTTCATATTGATAAATATAATGTTTGCTGATCTGATATGAGTAATTAAAATCAACTAAAATTAGAATTTTTTATGAAGAAATCCAACATAAGGTAAGGAGATAAAAAAAACCAGTATCAAAGGATACCGGTTCTTATTAACCTAATTACTCAAATTTTATTTGCCTAAGCAAAAATTTACCTAATTACTTCTTTTCAGTTTTAACTTCAGTTTTCTTTACTTCAGTAGCTTTTGTGTCTTTAGCTTTTTTATCGCAAGCTGTTGAACAATCTTTTGATTTTTCTTTTGAGCAGCAATTTTCAGTTTTTGCTTTCTCATCACATTTTTTCTCTGGTTCCTGAGCGTTAGCAACTGATAATGACATTGCGGTTATAAAAGCTATTGCTGATAATAGAGTGAAAACTTTTTTCATGATTTTTAATTTTTAGTTTGTTAATTATTTATGTAAGCAAATGTAACTTACAAATGAAGAGTTGTAGGTTATTTGCATGTTAAATCGTGTTAATGCGATGTTAAAATTGTATGGTAAAGGCTTTTTTGTTTCTTAGATTACTGTTAAAACAGCCATTTTATTGCTTTAACAGAATAAAGTATTACTATAGTAACTGATTGAGCAATCAACTATTTTTTCTTACTATTTTTTTTGGCGAACTGTATTTCTTTGTTTTCGATCATTTGTTGCAATTCTCTCAATAGAGCGCGCTCTTGCTGATCGACAAAGCCATCGCGCAAAGAAAGTTGAATGATATCTTCATATTCTTCAGGTGTAATAATCAAATCCTCGATGGCTTTATTTATTAATTTCTTTAATCGGTTGGCATTTTCACTTATTGACATACTAATTATTATTTAATTTGCTACCAAATTACTAAAAAACAAATACATTAAAAAATGGCAGGCATTGGTTCTGTTCTAATTAATTCGTGTTAACATGATGTTAAAGTTTATGCAACTCATTTTTTTCTAATTACCTTTGTGGTGATGAAAAACAAGAAATTACAAATTATTATTATTAGTCTTACATTTTTTGCTCTGATTGCATTACTTGTTATTCAGGTAACATGGATTTTTAAAGCTGCAACAATTCAGGAGAAACAGTTTAGCCATAGTGTAAATATAGCCCTTAAGCAGGTTGTTGATGAAATGGCTGAAGATACCTTAATATGTAATGAAGTTGTAAATTGTCTGGGTAAAGGAAATGCGTTTTCGTGTTACCAGAAAATGTATCAAAATATTCAGTGGAATAAGATGGATTCAATCATTAAACTTGCACTTAAAGATAATCAGATTAATATAAAATATGAGTTCGATATTGTTGATACACAAAAAGATGCAGATTTTAATGTGTGTAAAAAAACCTATTTTTCGAGCAATCTCGAAAATGCACTTCTGAAAAATGGAATTGAGCTTAAAATAAAGTTTCCAAAAAAGAGCGAATTCATAATTGCACAGATTGGTGCGCTTTTTATAAGTTCTGTTGCCTTAATCATTTTGATTAGTATATCTTTTTACGTGATATTAATTTTTTATCGAAGAGAAAAAGCGTTATATCTCGGAACCCGCGATTTTATTAATAATATTACTCATGAGTTTAAAACGCCACTTACCAATATAGCTCTGGCAAATAGTATGATTTCAAAAAACGAACATCTTGTAAAGGATGAAAAGCTGCAGCAATATTCAAACATTATAAAGGCAGAGCATAAGAAACTGCAGAACAGGGTTGAGACTCTTCTCGATATTGCCCGAATTGAAAATGGCAAAACTGGAATTTGCGAAACCATTGATGTATGCAATATTATTAAATGTACAGCTGAATCATATCAAGTTCAGATTCAACAATTAAATGGTAAATTAACCTTAGTCGAAGCAGCTGATAAATGTTCTGTACATGCCGATAAAGAACAGTTTCAGATTGTAATCTCGAATTTAATCGACAATGCCATTAAATATTGCGACAAAGAACCTGAAGTCATCGTTCATACTTTAAATAAAGGCAATTTTATTATTGTTGAAATTGAAGATAACGGTATTGGGATTAAAGCGGAGCATGAGAAACAGATTTTCGAAAAATATTATCGTGTACCAACAGGCGATTTGCATAATGTTAAAGGATTTGGAATAGGTTTGTCAACTGTTAAAGCTATTATTGATTCACTAAATGGAGAAATACATGTGCAAAGCAATCCCGGTAAAGGATCGAAGTTTACAATTAAGTTACCTTTGTGCAGTTAAGTTATATGCAGGATAAAAAAACAAAAATATTACTTGTTGAAGATGATACCAATCTTGGATTCTTATTATTTGAGTTTCTCGAATCAAATAATTTCGATGTTAAATTATATCGTGATGGAATTTCGGGATTGAATGGATTCAACTCATCAGAATTTGACTTTTGTATTCTTGATGTGATGTTGCCTCAAATGGATGGTTTTACATTGGCCGAAAAAATCAGATCAAAAAATAGAAAGATACCTGTTATTTTTCTTACTGCACGATCAATGAAAGAGGATAAGCTGAAAGGATTTAGTATTGGTATAGATGATTATATTACAAAACCTTTTGATGAAGATGAATTATTGCTTCGAATACATTCTATCCTAAACAGAGTAAAAAACAGTTTAGTTGAAGATCGACAGATGGAATATAAGTTAGGTAAAATAATTTTTGATATACAAAATCAGGTATTAAAATTTGATAATGAATCAAAACGATTAACCACAAAAGAAAGCAAAGTGCTTGCCATGCTGGCTCGCTCTGAAAATAAGATTGTAAGCCGAGATGAGATCATGAAAGAAGTTTGGGGCGAAACCGATTATTTTATTGGTCGCAGTCTCGATGTTTTCATTTCCAAAATTCGCCGTCATCTGCAAGTCGAACCACGCATAAAAATAGATACCATACCTACTGTTGGTGTTATTCTTAGTATTTCGGAATGATTGCTTTTAAGGCAGAAAAGAATATCTGTTTGATGTGTTTTACCCCGGAGGGGTAAAATATTGATAGCAAAAAGACGATTGAAATGAGGCGTGTCAGTAATGATGCTGAAAAAAGCCAACGTTCCGGTTAGGACACGCAATGGTACAAATGCCAATTTAATAATTACATTGCGCACTACACATCTGATGTGCATCTTACTACTTTTCTGGTTGGTGCGCATTTCTTCTTTGCTATCAATATTGCACTCCGCTGGAGTGCTTTAAAACTAATTTTGAACTGATTGGTTTTGCCCCAGAGGGGCAAAATAGTGATAGCAAATTGATTAGTAGAGAAGAAGCGTGTCAGTAAAAATGATTTTCAATGCAAAAAACCTATCAGGACACGCAATAGTACAAACCTTGATTTTGTTTGATATTTATATAAAAGCATACAAGAATGTCTGCTTGACTTGAGAATGGAATGGCTGTTAAAATAGATTGGACTAAAGTCCATAATAACACGTTAATTATTACCCCGACCTTAAGGTCGGGGTAATAGAATCAAGTTTGATCGGGCTTTAGCCCATTTTTTTAAAGATTTTGAAACGGCTTTTCAGGACAATTCGCAAATACAAATTGAGTGGTTTGTCATATCTACATTATGCCCCAAAATTTGTGTAGACTCTCTCAATTACACAGAATATCTTTTTTAGACAAAATCCTAATAAAAAAATATTTTTCAATTATGTTGCTCATTATTACGTTATGATTATATTTGCATATCGAAAAATATCTTTATTGTATGAAAAAGAATGCTATTCTACTTTTTATTGCGGCACTAACAATTGTTTTTAGTTGTAAAAATCAGAATTCAACAAAACGTGAAAATAACCAACTCATAATTTTTCATGCGGGTAGTTTATCTGTGCCTTTTA
>JAIFLC010000085.1 GCA_020049295.1 Bacteroidota bacterium | reverse complement strand
TGTTCCTGAGATTGATTACAGTAAATGCACTGGTTGTGGAATTTGTACAAAAACCTGCATGGTATTTCAGTGTACAAACTGCTAGAATAAAAAGAGGTTATATCAAAAGCCTCTTTTTTCGTATTATCACTTCGACAAGCTCAGTGTGACATATTGATTATTAGATTGTTGTCATTTTGAGCCTGTCGAACTTCTCTCTTGCGAAGCAAAAAAACAGACAACAATCTTGCTTTTGATACAAACTCTTAAACTTATGTGTTAATTCTTTTCTATTTTATAAACAACAACTTAGTAATATAGGTTTTCGATCCATCATCATTGGTACAGAAAACAAGATAAACACCAGTACTCACCCGTTGTCCTGAGAAATTTTTGCCATTCCAGGTTGCCTGTCCACCTTCGGCCGTGGTTTCATAAACCAGATTTCCACTTATATCAGTAATTTTAACATTTACATCCGAAACTAATCCTCGAATAGTAATATCTCCTTCGTAATCTTCGCGAACAGGGTTTGGATAAACATATACATCGCGAAACTCGTCATTACCCATAGTTGCTGTTCCTCTATATGAAATAAGTCCTTTTTCGGTTGCAAAATAAACTTCGCCACTTTCGTTATCAATTCCGATGTCGAGTATCCTATTTGAAAAAAGAGGACTGTTTTCTTCAGTAAAGTGATTTATCTCTTCTGTTCCGTTTTTTGATACCAAATAAACTCCCGAACTATTTGTTCCTATCCATTTGCGATTAGCTCCATCCACGGAAATAGCCGTTATTACTTCTGTTGATAGTAAATTCTGAGTTATTCCATTATTCGTTAATACTATACGTTGGGCATAAAAACTCTCGTCATCAAAAACATTTTCGGGATTATAATAAACAATTATACCCTGATCAGTTCCCACCCAAATAATCCCATTTAGATCCTCTGCAAATGAATACACATTATTGGTAATTAGCTTTCCATTTTCATCCAGAATACTTAGCTTTTTAAACTGATCATCATTGGTATTATCAATCGTATTGTTTTCGTTAAAAACAAATAATCCCAATCCATTCGGCAAAATTATCCACTTGGTACTATTCTGCGAAACAACAATTTCGCCAACAGGAACATTGCTTATAACTTCGTCGAAATTAAATCCCTTCCATTCGCCATTTGCTTTTTTTACAGAAATAATGTTTGCTACTTCTGAATTTGTAATCCATAAATTATTATTAACATCAAAATCTAATCCTCCAATTCGGATATAATTTTCACCTGGAACAATTGATTGCAAGGTGCTATTATTTGAATTATAAGTCTGAACATATTCATTATTGCTATATTCAAGAAGTCCATACCCCCAAGATCCGGCATAGTAATGGGTGCTATTTGTCGGGTCTAATTTAACATTTACGATGTTTGCCACATTATAATTTATCATTGTACCCCATTGCTGATTAAAAAATGTATGGATTGTTCCATTTTTATACCCTGTAGTTCCACCTCCTGCTACCAAAACTTTTCCATTTTTAATATCGAAAGAAAATGCATCTGCAGAATATGGGGCATTTGGAATAATGAACTCAAAATTCCCGCCAGATTGTTTAATTAATCCATTACCCAAATCACTAATCCAAAGCGTATTTAAAGCATCAACTAAAGCATCAGAGATATTTGGATTTGTATAATCTGATGTTTGAATCGAATCGATAAAATTCAGGTTTTGATCATAGATTACTAACCGATTGTCTAAAATAAGCAAGAGCTTATTATTTGTGTATCTTATTCTAAGGATTTCAGAGAATTCATTTTTAAAAACACTCCAATTATCCTCATTTAATACATAAACAATGTCGTTAAATATTGCATCAAAATAATTTACCAGTATTTTACCATTAACCAATTCAATTGAATTAAAAACTCCCGAATAATTAGGCAACGATTCCTGCAGAATCCAATTATTATAATCGGCTAGATTTGTACTCAAATAATCTCCTATATAAACTCCCTGATCAGTTGCTGCATATAAATACTGGCCATCATAAGCAATTTGATTAATGTTTATCAGATTTCCATAATTCCCGATATAATATGTGTCTTTAATCTCACGCTTAGCTAAATTTAAGATAACGATACCAAATCCACTTGAAATAATGGCATACTCATCGATAAAAATTACATGATTTATTTTTTTACTTCCTGTAATAACCTTTCTCTTGATATCAGGGATATTATAAATGTTTTTTCCATTTATTAAGTCTATATTTCCATTATCATACCCAATAAATAATATGTTGTTCTGCTGCGAATAGGACAATGCAGAAATTCCTATGTCAGACAATCCATTTACTTTGGTTAGCTTCTCTATGCTTTGTGATGCTTTAGAATAGATCAAAACACCATAATCTGTAGCAGCATAAATCTTTTCTGTTGATTGTGTAATATGGCGTTGAAATGCAAATGGCAAATGATCGCGCCACTGTCCTATACCAATTTGAGGATATATCTTAGCTATAAGTAAGATATTTAATAATATAATCAGAATTCCAGATTTTCTCATGTACTCCGTTTCTTAACAAAACCAAAAAATTGATTGATTATTATCACAAAGCTAAATTGTTTTTTTTAGGTAGTTAACTAACTTATTAATCGCTCTTGCTCTATGACTGATTTTGTTTTTTTCAGGAAGATTCATTTCGGCAAAAGAATGAACAAAACCATCAGGTAAAAAAATGGGGTCGTACCCAAATCCCGACAAACCTTGTTTTTCAGTAAGTATCGATCCGCTTACAATACCTTCGAATTGTATTTCTTTTCCATCAATGATTAATGAAATAACCGTTCTGAAACGCGCTTTTCTGGTTTTTATTCCGGTTAATTCATCAAGAACTTTATTCATATTCGCCTGCGAATCCTTATTTTCGCCAGCATAACGAGCCGAAAGAACCCCTGGCTTACCTTTTAAGTGATCTATTTCAAGTCCTGTATCATCAGCAAAACAATTTATTTTGTACTTGTTGTATATATACCAAGCCTTTTGCGATGCGTTTTCTTCTAGTGTATTATGATCTTCAGGTATTTCATCAGTACAATTTATGTCTTTTAAAGACAACAGATTAATGGTATTTCCCAGAAGATGTTGAATTTCTTCGAGTTTATGTTGGTTATTTGTTGCAAAAACTAATTCCATAATTATTCAAAAAAAGTGGATGCCTTGAGGTCATCCACAAAATGATTTACATAAGATTTATAACGATTAATTGAATCCTTCAAACTTAGTAAGGTCTTCTCTCGGGTTAATAACCATTACGGGTATTTTAGCGCTATTTGCAATAATATATTGTTCAGAAGCACCCAGCACATAATCAGAAAATCCTATATTTTTTGTTGATACAATAAGAATCATATCCGCTTCTATATTTTTTGCAAAATCAATCGTTTCAACAGCAAAATTCTTTTTCCCTTCGGCAGTACATAATTCGTAAGACATCCCTTTTCCATCCATAAATTTTCTGGCAACAGTAATGTTAGCCTTAATCTTATTAATAAAACCTACATCAGTAGTATTCGGTTTAAGAATATGAAATTTTGGAGAAAAATAGTTGTAAAAGTAACTAGCCCAATTTAGTTTCTCTTTGTTTTCCCACTTAAAATCAATCGGAAAAACAATGTCTTTTAATGGTTGATCCCTTGGTGGTTCTTGTACTACTACGAAAGGGACCTTTGAACTTACAATTACTTTTAAAGCCCAGCTTCCTGTAAGTTTTTGCATGCCCTGCATACCATGTGTTCCCATTATTACCAGTTCTGCATTTTCTTCTGCTGCAACCTCTCCAATTGTCGTAAAAATACTTCCTTCTCGAACCAAAGGTTCAATCTCAAGATTCATTTTACTTGCATTTTCTTTAGCTACTTGCTCAAGCTTAACCATAGCTTCGGCATTATCTTTTTCCTTTTTTGTAATATGAATTAATGCAATTTTCTTGCTTCCAATGCCTTTGGCTATCTTTTGTCCATGTAAAAGTGCATAATCTGCAACCGTAGTAAAATCCCAAGGAATTAAAATTGTTCGTTTATCCTTATCCATAAATATTATTCTTGCATTTTAGATAGATGAGTAAATTATTTTCTTAAATTACAACTTAATTTTTTTACTTTTATTTTGTTAGAAAAAACAAGTTATGAATTATAATACAATTTTAGGTAAAAATATCATTTTTTTTTGGATACTGAATTGTATTTTTTTTATTACTAATTCTCAGAATGCATTTTCAAACAATCACGGTTCTCCTTATATTCAAAGAATTATCCTGCAAAATTACGGAATTGAAAATAACAATTTTTCTTTAGTACAAACTAAAGAAAAGTTGATTTATATTGGAAATTCAAATGGTGTTATTCAGCTGGATGGAAAAAACAACATCCTGATAAAAATTCAAGGGGTTAAAAGCCTAACCATCGGAACTGATAATAAAATATACATTGGTGCATTAAATCAATTTGGAATTATCGCGATTGATTCATACGGCCATCTGATTTTTAAATCGTTGATCGATTCAAGTTTTATCGACCCATTATCTCTGGGACAAATTAAAAAAGTTTTTACGTATAAAAATGACATTGTTTTTTGTTCTGAAACTGCAATTTATAGATGGAGTGGTAACAAAATAGATATTCTTAAAGATGGTAAACTCCCGGTAGATTTATTTAAAGCTAACAATATCATTTATTCATATATACAAGACGAAGGATTGCGAAGATTATTGGGTGACGAATTTGAACAATTACCCAATAGTTTATTTTTTGCGAATAAAAGAATTATAGACATCTTTCCTTTTGGCAACAATCAGTTACTGGTTTTAACAAAAGATAGCAACTCGTTTTATCTTATTGATAACATGACCGTTACTCCGTTTTTAACAGAGGCAAATGAGTTTATTTCATTAAATAACTACAAATCAGGCTCTTTATTAAACGACGGAACACTTGCTCTTGCTACAAGATTTGCTGGAATTATTATTATAGATAAAAATGGTAAAATCGTCAATCATATAAATGAAACACAAGGACTTCTGAGTGAGAATGTAAATTTTTTATATCAGGATGAAGAAAACAATTTATGGGCATTACATAATTCAGGATTAAGTAGAATTGAATATCCATCGGCATATTGTTATTACCATACAAATGCGGGAATAAAAGGAGCTGTAAATGATATCATTGAGTTTAATAATACAATTTATGTTGCTACAAGTATTGGTGTTTATTCGCAGATTAAAGAAAATGTACAAAATTTTAACTCTGTTTCTCACAAGGTATTCGCCTCTATAAATGGAATTAACTCTGCTGGTTTAGCTTTTCATAAATTTGATAATAATCTGTTTGTTACTACTGTTTTAGGGATTTTTGAAATAATTGATGATAAATCAATTCTTAGATACAAAAACACCAGCCAAAATTTAAGTGTTTTAAATCCCAAAAATCATCCTAATTATTTACTCCTTGCTACTAATACAGGTTTATCTGCCGTTCGATATGGTAATAAATCATTTCTAAAAATAGGAAAACTAAATTCAATTGATTTCCCAATTAATAGTATTGCCGAAGACATTGATGGATCTATCTGGTTTGCCGGTGATAAAAACGATATTTATTGTATTTATTCGTTTACTGAATTTAGCCCTGAAATTATTTATGATTATTTTCCAATTACCCAATCGAAACAAAATGAACTTGATTGGGCTCGTTTGATTTCCATAAATGAGGGTGTACTTTTCTCAACTTCTGTAGGTCTTTATAGATTCGACAAACAAAATTCAACCTACTACTTAGATACACTTTTGGGATTAGATTTTTTAAATAAATTCGCGTTTGCTTACCCCATAGCAGAAGACAATAAAACAGAATTGTTTATAAATGTGGTTGATAAACTTACATTACAAAATAAATCTTTTCGTATTAAAAGATCTGTAGATGAAAAATTAATGGTATCGCCTTTGGCAATAAACCGATTAAACGATTTTTTAATCACTCTGATTAAGTCTGATAGTAATGGAACCGTATGGTTTGGCGGAATAAATGAACTAATAAAGTATAACCCAGATCTTGATTACAATTATAAAGATAGCCTTTCCTTATTTTTTACGAGGATTATAGTTGGCACGGATTCAGTTATCTACAATTTATCTGAAATTTTATTTTCTGGTAACCCAACAACCGATAATAAGCCCCAAAAAATATCCTATAGTAAAAACTCGATTCAATTTAATTTTTCCTCGACAGATTTTGTTAGTGAGAAAGGATTATGCTTTCAGTATAAATTAGATGGAATTGATGAAAATTGGTCGGAATGGGAATTAACAAACCAAAAAGTATATAAAGATTTACACGAAGGAAAATATACCTTTCGCGTAAAAGCAAAAAATGTTTTTGATGTTGAATCACCAGAAATCTCATATCTGTTTATTATTAAACCTCCGTTTTACCGGACAACCTTAGCCTATATTATTTATCTGATATTTTTAACTTTTATTGGACTTATCCTCATTAAATGGAGGGCTTATCATTTTGCCCGAGAAAGATTTAAACTTGAAAATATTATCAATGAGCGAACCGAGGAGGTCGTAATTCAAAAAGAAAAAGCAGATAACTTGCTCGAAAGAGTGCTCCCTAAAACAACTGCTACTGAGTTAAAATCTGGGAAAAAAGCTGGTCCTTATCATTACAATATGGTTACTGTTTTATTTTCCGATATACAAGGATTTACAAAAATCTCGGAACAACTTGATTCCGAAATGCTAATTGATGAGCTCGACAAGTTCTTTATGAAATTTGATTCGGTGGTAGATAAATACAATATCGAAAAAATTAAAACCATTGGCGATGCATATATGTGTGCTGGAGGTATCCCTGAAAAAAACCGCACAAACCCTGTAGAAGTAGTACTTGCAGCAATCGAAATGCAAAACTATATGAAAACCCTTAAGCACGAAAAAGGAGATGGTACTAAACGAATATGGGATCTTCGTATTGGTATTGATACAGGCCCCGTTGTTGCGGGAGTGCTTGGACGAAACAAAATTACCTATGATATTTGGGGCGGAACCGTAAACACAGCAAGCCGAATGGAAGCAGCCGGAGAACCAGGTAAGGTAAATATTACCGAAAATACCTATATGCTTATTAAGGAGTTTTTTATTTGTCAATATCGGGGGAAAATGCCTGTAAAGTATAAGGGTGAGCTGGATATGTACTTTGTCGAAAGCTTTATGCCTCATCTTGCAAACGATATAAAAGGTCTTTATCCAAACGAAAATTTCTTTACCCAACTTCAATTGCTGAGATTAAACGATATTGAGGAATTTGTGCTTACTAAATTAGAAACCGGATTGCCCAAAAATTTATTTTACCACAATATTAAACACACCATTGATGTAGTTACTCAGGTTGAACTTATTGGCCGTTCCGAAAAAATCTCTGATGAAGATATGCTGCTGTTAAAAACAGCCGCGTTATTCCATGATATGGGTCACTTAATTGATTACGATACACATGAAGAAGAAAGCGTAAAACTGGCCAGAAAAATTTTACCTGCCTATCATTACAACGAAAAACAGATTGAACAGATTGCTCGGCTTATATTGTGTACCCAAATGCCTCCAGAACCAAAAGATCTGCTCGAAGAAATAATGTGCGATGCTGATCTTGATTATTTAGGACGAACTGATTTTGTTCCCGTTTCAGTTAATCTGTTTAAAGAATTACGAGAAAGAAGTAAAATAGACTCTTTACATGAATGGAATAATCTCCAGATAAAATTTATACAGGGACACCAATATTTTACGCAAACAGCCCGAAAATTACGCGAAGTAAATAAGAACAAACAGCTTGATATTATTCGTACAGAAATTCGAAAAGCACTCGAAGCCGAAGATGAATATTAGTATTCGAGTTCAATTAGAAATCCATTATGCTTTCTAATATTAATAGAATTTCCTCCTTTAAAAATAAAGTATTGACCTTTTAAACCACTAAGTACTCCTTCAATTGCAGGAGTTTTTTCAAGATCAATTGAGCTAACTTTTATTGGATACTCAACAACCGGATAATTAATTTCTATAACAGTTTCATTTTCTATGAAGTACTTCCTAAATTCTTTTTTTACTAATTCAATAGCTCGTGTCCTTTGCTCAAGAAGGTTTACTTCTGTATCAATTTTATTAACTAACATGTTGCGCCAGTTCGTTTTATCATCAAAGTATTTTTTTAGATCAACCTCAATTTGTCCGGCTAAAAACCGGTTTGGTGTTTGAGCAATTTTTAGGGCTTTCATAGCACCTTGGTCGATCCACCTTGTAGGTATTTGCGATTGTCGGGTAACACCAACCTTTAGTCCGCTTGTAATAGCCAAATACACATAATGATCTTGCAAACAATGTTCTTTCGACCACTCCATATCGCGCGAAACGCCTTCGTGTGCAAGGCAAAGCTCTGGTTTTAAAATACATTCACTGGTTTCTGGGGCGGTCATAAAACAAGGGTAACAATATCCCTGATGAAAAGATTTAGTTGTTTTTCTTCCACACTTTATACAATTTATTGTGCCCAAATACCTTAATTGAATTTGATTTCCAATTAACTCATTTAAGTAGATTTTCTCTTTTCCTAACTCCAAATAATAGTCAACAGGATTATTATTTACCGAAATCATTTTAAGTAATGAACCTTGTTTTATCATTTTACTTTTTTTTATAAATATAATAAATTTTTATTATATTGATTATCATATATTTAATATCTGTACTATAAAATTATTACTACTTTGTCTTGCATAGTACTAATTTTATTTCATATCTTTGTTATGTATTTCTGTTTGCATTGTATAGTACTATAAAATAAATTTAACATGAAAACGACAGTAACAATTAATCTAGGAGGTTTAATTTTTCACATTGACGATGATGCGTATGGAGTGTTACACTCCTATTTAATTGCCATTGAAAGGCAATTTGCAAATGAAGCAGATCCTAAAGAAATAATCTCTGATATTGAATCGAGGTTAGCCGAGTTATTTACTGAAACCTTAGGAAACAAAAAGGATGTAATATCAAAAGAAGATGTTGCTAAGGTAATTTCAATAATGGGCGAACCACAAGATTTTTCGGTCGAAGATGAACAAACAAATCAAAACACAAGAAAAAACATGTCAACCTATCAAACAACAAAAAGACTATATCGTGATCCCGACAATAGGGTTTTAGGCGGTGTTTGCGGTGGATTAGGTGCCTACTTTAATTCTGATCCCTTATTATTCAGAATACTATTTATAATAATATTCTTTGGTTTAGGATCGGGACTAATCATATATATAATCCTATGGATAGCTATTCCTGAAGCGAATACTACAGCCCAAAAACTCGAAATGCGAGGAGAAGCAATCACTATTGAAAATATTAAGAAGGCTGTTCGCGAGGAATTCGAAAATGTTAAGAAAAACATGAAATTTTAAAATTTCCTGAATTA
>JAIFLC010000069.1 GCA_020049295.1 Bacteroidota bacterium | reverse complement strand
ATGGGGCTTTTAAGTTTGTTTTATTTAATATATTTTATTGGATGTGCCAATTTGGCATACCCTATTGTTTTTCAATAAGTTGAGTCTATATTGTGAAAGACGATTGTTCCCCTTTAGGGGTTAGGGGTCTATTCACTTCCTTTCTTTCCTTATCAAAAAACCAGCCCCACTTATTGAAATATTTAATCATATTTGTAATATGTATCACTAACATTTTCAAATTCAGATACGAACTTTGTGCATGATGATGTACAATGCTTACATCAGGATAAAAAACAGTTCGATATTTACTGTGAATTCTGCGTGTTAAATCAATATC
The DNA here is from genome assembly GCA_020049295.1 of Bacteroidota bacterium. GTDB lineage: Bacteria > Bacteroidota > Bacteroidia > Bacteroidales > UBA12077 > UBA12077. The sequence continues at coordinate 9,382 of JAIFLC010000069.1, read as the reverse complement.
TTCGGGATACATAAAAAACCGTTCATCGAACAAACCAACTTCCTTCAGCGCTACCGTTCGTAAAAACATGAAACAGCCCGAAAGATAGGGAACATCCATGATTTTGTCGTAACCAGTTTTTCTCATTTCAAATCTCTCCATACGCTTTTCAGTCCATTTAGCAGGCAAAAACCGCCTGAAAATTAAATCGAAAGGTGTTGGAAGTAGTTTGCAAAGGTACTGAATTTTCCCGTCAGGATATAATACTTTGGGCATTAAATGTCCGATATTTGTATTTAAATTCATAAATCCCTCTATTACTTCCAAATCACGACTTTTTAATTCAATATCGGGATTTATAACCAAATGATAAGGGTTGCCTTGTTCGATGGTTTTACGAAGAGCAATATTATGCGCAGCACCGTAACCTAAATTTTTATTGTTGTAAATGTAAGTAACAGGCAGTGAGTTAAATTCAGGTGAAGGAGTGGGGGAGTTGTCGAGTAAAAACAATTCAGAAACTACACCCGATGCAAGTAATGTTTTTACAAGGGGAGCAATTTCGGAAAATGAATGATTATATAGAACTATGGAAGTATTAATCATAAAAAATTGAAATTCACGATAATAACGTATCCAATAAGATTATTTTTTAATAATTATTCTTTTTATTGTTTCAATAAATAATACAGTTCTGTACTTAAGCATAAAGAAAACTGATTTAGAACTTTTTGCACCTGCACCTGAAGTGTTTTTATCATGCCTTCTAAAATATATTAGTGGTTCATCAATATACACAACACTAAATTTTAACTCACTAATTAATCCTATCCATGTGTCGTGCTGAATGTTTAAAGAGCTGGGAAACGGAAGGACATACTCTTTAATAGTTTTCGTAAAAGCACAAGTGCAACCTGCATAAATACTTTTATGTAAATTTCGGAAATAACCCTTTTTATATTTTCTCCACGTACTTAGTCTTTCTTTGATTTCTAGCTTCTCGTTAGTAATATATGCATCAGAAATTACAAAATTATCATTTTTCAGCAAGGGGAGCATGGTTTTTACTTTATCAGGAAGCCAGACATCGTCCTGATCAGAAAAAAAAATATAATCACCCGATGCTTTTTTTAGTGCGTTTTCAAAATTATGTGTATATCCATGAATTCCGGTATTTTCAAATACTTTAATCCTCCTATCATCGTAAACCCGAATAATCTCAATAGTTTTATCAATTGAACCATCATCCGAAATAATTAATTCATCGTCGACGTCAAGTTGAACCAAGATTGAATTTATCTGCTCCTTTATATATTTTTCGCCATTAAAAGTGGCCATGCAAACAGATATCATTGATGTTATTTTATTAAAAATTCAACTTTAGTATTTTTTGTTATTTGTATTTCTCTAAAAAGAATAGAAATTCCGCATCATCTTGCACTTGGTTTATTTTGAGTATTTTTTATTTTCAAATGAATAAAATAATGAAATAAGGTTTTTGGGAATTGCTAAATATAATTTTGTAGCAATAATGGAAGGAATATCGACATAACAATATCTCCAGGAGAAATTTTTATTTCTGGCTTTATAATTATAAGAAAAGTGCTCGACATTTCTTTTTTTTGCCAAATCACCAGAAATTCTAAAACTTAATAAATTATATGGAAGATTAGCGATAACGTAACCGTTATTTCTTAGTCTAAACCAAAACTCGGTATCTTCAGCTTTTTTAAATGATTCATCATAAAAAAAATTATTATCTAAGATTGACCTTCTGAACATAACAGTCGGATGAGCTACCGGACTACGAAATATTGAATTCAAATGTAACAATATGCCCCGGGTAGGATATTTTCTTTGAGATACAACTGTCCCGGATTCATTTATTATCAGCATATTACCACCTAAGATGTCAATCTTTTTATTTATATTTAAATACTCCAATTGTTTCTCAAATCTGTCAGTCATGGATATATCATCTCCATCCATTCTGACAATAAACTGACCTTTTGCTATCTTCAATCCTTCATTTAGAGCACCTACGAAACCCATTCTACTTTTTTTTCGAATAATTATAATTCGCTTATCATCAGCATAAGAGTTTATTGTTTCCGTTGTTTCAGGATTGGTGCTATCATCGATAATTATAAATTCAAAATTTGTATATGTCTGGTTAATAATACTTTCAATCGATGCTTTTATATAGTCAATCGGTTCATTGTAAGTAGCCATTAATACCGACAACATAGGATTTTCCATTTCTTAAATATTTTTGGGAGATAAAATGCTCATTATGCAATGATCTAATACCAAATGTAAGTCTTCTGTAATCTGCATATCATCAACAGGAATATGAACGTTATGTTTACATATTTGTTTAACTTTGCCTCCTGAATAACCGGTAAGCCCTATTGTAAAGCCACCCATATTATTTGCATATTCTATGGCTTTTATAACATTGTTGGAGTTTCCGGAACCTGAAATTCCAATTACAATATCACCTTTTTGTAAAAAATTCCTGAGAGGTCCAATAAATATTTCATCATAGCTTAAGTCATTCGCATAAGCCATCATGGTTGGAATATTATCATTTAAACAAATAAATTTAAACATTTTTTCTTTACCATAAGAAATTCCTTTATTAAAATCGCAGCAATAATGTGACGCAGTAGCAGCAGATCCGCCATTACCCATTACAAAAATGGTTTTACCATCGTTTTTTGCCTGAATCAAAATATTTATCAGTTGATTTAAATCTTCTTTAGATATTAAATCAATCGTTTGTTTTAATTTCTCAAAATACGCACTTATTTCATCAATAAAATTCATAAATAATTTTTTAAATATCGTCTTCCTGCATATATATGATTTTCGATCCTCCTGTCTCAAAACCAAATTTTAATTCATGCAAATCTATCATTTTTTTTTGGAAATAATCCTGTTTTTCAAACGGACAGTAAAATAAAATAAAACCCGCACCTCCGGCACCTAGCAGTTTTCCTCCTAAAGCACCGGCTTGGATTCCACGGCTATAAATTTCATCTATATATCCATTGGATATTCCCCGAGCCAAATTCTTTTTCATCAACCATCCTTCATGTAAAAATCTACCAAAATCGTCAATGTTGTTATTCTCAAGTAATGATTTTAGCTCATAAGCTTGTCGAACCATTTGTTTTTGAAGATTGAATTCCACAGAACTATTCATTCCTTCTTGTTGCTCTTTTAAAATATCATTGGCCGAATGTTTTCCTCCAACATATATCATTAATAAATTATCCTGCAATTGCTTCTTTACTTCAGGCTTCATGATTATTTTTTCCACATTCACGGATTCATCTCCATAAAATGAGATAAAATTCAAACCTCCATACGCTGAAGCATATTGATCCTGTTTCCCAATCAGACTGCTTACTTTGTTCATTTCCACATCACAAGCCAATTCTGCAAGTCTTTCGCAGCTAATAGCTCTGTTTAGATAGGCTTTTATCACGTTCAATAAACCTACTGTGAATGCACTGCTCGATCCAAGTCCTGTTCCGGCAGGTACATCGGCTATCGAATTCAAATCGACACCTTTTAAATTGTAATGGGATAATACTTCTCTGAATATAGGGTGTTTAATGTCCTGAATTGCATCTACTAATTCGGTCTTGGAGTATTTTAGCTGTATTTTTTCCTTGTCAAAAAAAGGGTGAATAGCTAAATACATATATTTATCAATAGTAGTACTCACAACTGCACCAATTTCCCTTCGGTAAAACGAAGGCATATCGGATCCTCCACCGGCAAACGATATTCTAAAAGGTGTTCTGGATATTATCATGTTATTATATTAAGTTTTTTAATGCAGTGAGTAATGCGAATGGTTTGTTTTGCTCAATCATCACAGAAGTTTTAACTCCTGCATTTTCTCCTGCCAACACATCACTTTCCCGGTCTCCAATCATTATTGAATTTGAAATATCGATATTCCAATCTTTAACTGCCATTAACAGCATACCTGGAGCCGGTTTTCTGCATTCACATATTATCTTGTATTCTTTTCTTTCTTCAGGAAAACCACTATTTGGATGATGGGGACAAAAATATATTGCGTTTAAATAGGCATGTTTTTCCCCCAACAAAGTTTCCAGTTTTGCATGAATAAAATTTAGTTCATCTAAGGTACATAAATTTCTTGCAATTACTGGCTGATTGGTAACAACTATTGCCAAAAAACCTCTTTCATTAATATATTTTAAAGCTTCACCTGCTCCTTCTATCAATTCCAATTGTTCAGGTTTATGTAATAAATTAATTTCTTTAGATAGTATTCCATCCCTGTCTAAAAAAACTGCTGGTCTTTTATACTTCCAATTCAGACGTGAAACTTTACCCGAAATAAAATCTTCGCAAACCTTCTGATACCTTTCAGGTGTACCCATGTCTTTTATATATTCAGGGGAGTTATAACCGAAAATGTTCAAGCCGGCATTTAAGCAAAGTGGCAAAACATCTTTTTCGATGTGCGATTTTACGCCGGTTTCTATATAATCCAATACTTTTGCCGAAAAGATAAATAGAGCTGCATTCACCAGATTTCTACTTATAAATCCGACCGGATGAGGTTTATTGCAGATTTTCAATACCCGCCCGTTTTCGTCAATTTCCACTAAATCCGAATCGAAAGGATGATCGTTGGGATGAATCAAAAGCGTAGCATCCGATTTATTCTCATTATGGTAATACAACATTTTTTCCATGTCGATATCCATCACGGTATCGCCATAAAAAACAAAGAAATCGTCCTGCAAATCATCTTTAAGATATGCCAAAGCACCGGCAGTTCCAAGCGCCTGTATTTCTTTAAAATAGCTGATTTTTACATCCCATTTTGCGCCGTCGCCAAAATATTGCTCAATTTGTTCACCCAAATATCCGATAATAAATATAAACTCTACAAATCCATATCGTTTTGCAAGCTCAATTTGATACTCAAGGACTGGTTTTCCATCAATTGGAATCATCGCCTTTGGAATTTCATTCGCAACCGATGCTATTCTCGTTCCCTTTCCACCTGCAATAATTACTATCTTCATTTTCCCAATGCTTTTTGTATGGCAATTCGTACCGAATCATTCGAGTTGATTTTGGCAACCCAGCCCAATTCGTTGATTTTACTTAAGTCGTATTTGAATTCAGGCACGTCGCCAATCCACCCGCGATCGCCCCCTGTATATTTTATGCTTGCATTCAGTTCCATTTCTTCGATTACCATTTGTGCAATTTCCTTTACTTTGGTTCTTGAATACGAACCCAAATTGTAAACATTAAACCGTTCGTGCGTATTGTTACAAACAAAAAGAATCCCTTCAATCAAATCTTTAACATATAAGTAAGGCTTATTTTGTTCGCCGTTACCCAATACGATAAGTTCCTGTGGGTTGGCTTTTAATTTATTAATAAAATCGAAAATCACACCGTGTGTAAAACGTTCGCCCACAACATTCGGGAAACGGGTTATCCAGGTTTGGATATTATATGTAGCGCTAAATGCACTTATAAAAGCTTCGCTGGCTAACTTTCCGGCACCATAATTTGATACTGGTTGCAGTGGGCCGAAATCTTCAGTAAGATTTTCCGAAGTTTCGCCGTAAATAGCTGAAGTTGAAGCAAAAAACAGTCTTTTAACTTCAAATTCCTTCATACATTGTAATACACTAAATGTAGTATTAAAAGTCAGATTATAATCCACTTCAGGGTCTTTTCCACCCTTTTGAATATCGGAATTGGCAGCTAAATGAAAAACCATATCAAATGAATGAGCTTTAAATATCTCACGCATTTTATTGATATGTAAAATATCTTCTTCGATAAAGTGAAATGACTCTAATCCAATGAGATGATTGAGATTCTCAATTCTTCCCAAAATAAGATTATCGACAACTACTATTTTGTGATTCTCTTTTAATAATGCATCGCACAAATGAGATCCAATAAATCCTGCTCCTCCGGTAATTAATATATTCATTTATAAGTTATTATTTTAATTCAGTATTTTTTTCAAAATTGGGTCTAAGTATAAATCGGTTGAAACTATAATAATATTAAGTCGCAATATCTTTTATTTTAACTCTGTAAGAGTTACCTTTGCATAACCCCCGGATTTATCCGGGGGAAGTTGAATCAAAATAGTTAGAAACTCTGTAGGAGTTTCCTGTTTATATTGAAAAATTTTAATCATCAAAAAGAAACTTCTCATCAAACTCAATCCCATGTTCAATCAGTAATGATCGTAATTCATTTTCAAAACTATTGATACGGTGGTGCTCCTTTTGATTTTTTATATAATTAATAATCATTTCTTTGTCTTTGTTGCTATAAGATAATCCACAATAGCCTTCTGCCCATGACTCAAATTTTGGAAAATTACCTGATGCAGTCATCCATGAATTCGAAGCAGTTTTAATTTCTTTGATAAAATCGGCTAATCCAATTGTAGAATGTATATCACAAAATATATGAATATGGTTTTCAGTTCCATTAATTCGATATAAAACACTTTTTCTTTTTTTTATTATTCCCCAAATATATTTATACAGTTCTTCATGATACTTTTCGGGGAGTGTTCCTCTACGTTTGTATGTACAAAATACGATATGGAAAAGCGATTGTCTATAACTATTCATTGTAACTTATTTTATTTTAAATAATTCAATATAGGGCAACCTCAATGAGGTTGTTTATTTGTTCCTTTTTTTGCCCCCAGATGAATCTGGGGGTTATGCACAGTTTACTCCTATGGAGTACAAATATTGAATATCTATTATTTTAATCAATTAGTCAATTCTTGAACTTAGTTATTGTCTTTCTATTATTTAAACACTGTTCCTAAATGAATTATAGACCTACAATAAATATTTATTGCAATTAAAAAAGGATTTTAAGGTAATCATCGCATATTTTTTGTTTTTATAATTAATATATTGTTTAATACTCCGCAATAAGATTTTCATTTTGTAGAAAAAATAAACTGGCAACCCAATTTCTTGACTAATAAACCTATTTTCTGTATTTAGAAATTCTTTGTATCGCGCAATCGATACATTTTCTTCAAAATTGATAAACGAAGATTCATGTTCAGTTGTAAGATCTAATACATAAACCAATTTTTTATGCTTATGAATCTGATTATAGCACCAATGATCGTGTAAATCGAAAGGAAAATCTTTACTAAAACCACCAATTGACTTAATAAATTCAACATTTAGTAATGACAATGAATTCAGCGCATTTAACCTTTTATTGGTGTAACCATTAAAATTGAATTCTCGTTCGAACCGCATCAAATTACTCACATGAACAGGCGAAATTATATTTCTTTCCGACACTAATTTTGGTACAATTGCAACCAAATCAGGAGAATAATTGCCCGATAATAATTTTTCTACTTCGTGGAAATAATTTTCCGGTATTACTGTGTCCTGATCTAATAGTAAAATCCAGTTTTTTATGTTTTTTATTGCTCGGTCTAAAGCAAAATTATATGCTCCTTCCAATTTTTTGTTTTCTTCGGAATTTACAATTATAAATCTTGAATCTTCGATTTTCTGATTTATATCATTATTGTAAATAATCAGTTCATAATCAACAGATTTGTTTTCCAATTGCTTTGTTAAAGATAAAAATGAAACACTTTCATCCAACGAACATTGATATAATACAATTACTATTTCTATTGAGTTATTCATTGATGTAATACAAATAATTTTTTGTTAATAACGATTATTCTAATGAAAATAAATTTTTCCTATTAAACCAAAGCATTCCAATAAATACTGTAAATTCAGTAATTAACAATGCCAATGAGGCTCCTGTTGATAAATATGTCGGTACAAAATAAAATACAGATATCAATGCAACAAACGCAGCAATGAAATATGCTTTTTGAAAGTTCTTTTTATCCTTATCATTTCCAATTGCAAGCAATCCAAATTGACCTAAAACTCCTCCCAAAGCAATAAATAATGGTGCAATCGACATTATTTTAAAAATGGTATCAGTTCCTTCATAATCTTTGCCAAGAAAATGCATAATTGGCGTAGAGAAAAAGAAAAGTAATATAAAAAGTAATAACATGATTCCAATAATAAAAATAAGTATTTTTTTTGTCAGGTCTAATGCTTTCATAGGTGACTTTACACTCAAACTGCTTATTTTTGGATAAAAAGCTTGAGAGATAGGAGTAAATATAAGAAAACAAAATCCACGCATAATTTTTTCAGCTGCTGCATATTTCCCAACTTCAACCGGAGTAGAATAATATCCTAGAATAACTACAAATAGTGCAGTATAAATACTGGTTGCAGCATTTGATAAAAAAATTGGATATGCTGCTTTTAGTTCTTTTTTAATTTCGAATCCTATAATTGTAAACCAATTTGTTATTAATTTTTTATGTAATAATACTCCTATAGTTATTAAACTTCCTAAAATATAAACAAAAGATTGAATAAATGCCGCTACATTATAATCGTTTGATGATTTAACAAATATAAATGTTAATGGTAATATCGAAAATTTTGATATGATATTGATTATTGAAATGATTCGTATTTTACCAAGACCTTGAAATAACCAAATAAAAGAAAATGCATTACCTACAACCATTAAAAACATGATAAGTAATGTTGTTGAATAAATCTGGAATCTTGGGATTAAGAATGCGAAAATCAATAAAATTATAAAACTGATCAACAATAAACCCATTTTAGCCCACAATGTTGCTGAAAATATTTTATTTATTTCATCAGGATTGTCCTTTGCCTGAGCAATTTTTTTTGTAGCACTTAAATTAAATCCAAAGTCTACTAAAAGCATAAGATATTGATTTACGGATAAAGAAAAACCAATGTATCCAAATTTTTCAGCTCCTAACACCATCATTAAATATGGAAAAACAATTAAAGGTGCTACATAATTTAATCCTTGTAACGCCATTAAGTAAACCACATCTTTAATTTCTCGTTTGCTTTCTGTCATTTTAATTTTAAAAACACTACTTCATAAAAAATATATAATTTCTTTTCGACAAATAATAGAACCAATCAAATCAATAGATTCAGTTTCTTCTTATTTTTTTTATTCTAGATATTGAGTTTTTTGTTTATCCAATACGGAAAGTGACTTAAAAGCAATATCTGAAAAAGAAACGACATAGTTGTCACTGTTGTTTCGTTCATAAATTGTGTTACCAATGAAGTAAAAAGTACTGAATATGCAACAATCATTGGATTGTCTCTTTTTATAGCTTTTTTATAAATGTAGCCATAAAAAACACCAACAAACAATGCAAAGAAAAATATTCCTTTATATCCAAAATCCTTAAAAAAAGGATATAAGGTAGTATAAACATTTGTAT
>JAIFLC010000070.1 GCA_020049295.1 Bacteroidota bacterium | reverse complement strand
TGGCTATTGTTATTGATGAATATGGTGGTACAAACGGAATTGTTACTCTCGAGGATGTGTTAGAAGAAATAGTTGGCGAGATTACAGATGAATCAGATGAAGATGAAAAAAGCTACCTAAAAATAAATGAAACAACCTATTTATTTGAAGGAAAAACCTTATTAAATGATTTTTTTAAGATTCTTGAAATAGATGACAATTTTTTTGATGATTCAAATGCCGATGCTGATACAATTGCCGGAATAATTCTAGGAATTACAGGTGAAATACCTGAAAAAAACAAAGTTATAAATTATAAAAACCTTACTTTTACTATTGAAGCTGTTGATAAAAGACGTATAAAGCAAATAAAGGTAACTATCAACCATTAAACCTGTTAATCATAAAAATGTATAGAAGTAGTATTTCACAATATCCTATTGTTATTGTTATTGTATCTATTTTGTTGTTTTTAATACTTAATAGTTGCCGAGATAATACTACTCCCAAGCCCAGAGGATATTTCAGAATCGATCTGCCTCAAAAAGAATATCAAAAGTTTGTTTCAGATTGTCCTTATTCATTCGATTATCCAGTTTATGCAACGATTCTTTTTGATACTGACAATAACACTGAACCATGCTGGATTAATATGGATTTCAAAAAAATTGGCGGTCGACTGCATATTAGTTATAAAAATGTGGACAACAATCTTGGACAAATACTAGAAGATTCAAGAAAACTTGCATATAAACATTCAATTAAGGCCGATGCGATCCATGAGCAAGTATTTATAAGACCCGATCGTAAAATTTATGGAATCTTATATGAGATTGAGGGAAATGCTGCTTCATCGGTGCAATTCTATGTTACCGATAGTGTTAAACATTATGTAAGAGGAGCTTTATATTTTAGCGTTGAGCCAAACAAAGACTCATTAGCACCGGTTATTCGATTTATTAAGGATGATATTATTATTATGATCGAATCGTTTGAATGGAAATAATATAGTTAAACTATGGCTATAATATTGAATGAATCGTTTAATGAAGATGGAAAATTAGGAATTTGGGAAATTACCGAAGATTTTGAAAATTTGCGGTCAATGGTAACCCTTGATGATAAAGACATCGAACGTCTTGATAGTTTTAAAAATCATCAACGAAAATTAGAATGGCTAAGTGTTCGTGTTTTATTAAACTCATTAACTGATAAAGATTCCAGAATTGTTTATGGGCCCGAACGAAAGCCATATCTTCATAACAATTCGCATAACATAAGCATTTCTCACTCCAAAAACCTAACATCAATACTTATTAATAAAAAACGCAGAGTTGGTCTCGACCTTGAATTTATGACGGATAAAGTGTTGCGTATTGCCGAAAAATTTATGCGTCCCGAAGAGATTGATTCTATAGATAAAACGCAAGAAATATATCACCTGTATTTGCATTGGTGCGCAAAAGAAGCTTTATATAAGATTTGTGATAAAGTTGATATTAATTTCGTTACAAACCTTAAGATTGAACCCTTTAAACCAAAAGATAAAGGATTAATTATTGGAGTGGTAAATAATAGTTACATGAACGAAAAATTTACTTTAAACTACTTTACACTTAAGAATTACGCCATAGTTTGGTGTTATAAGTAGTTTTTTATTAAACTATTGTAATAATGATTTATAACGATATCCTAAAAAAAATAAAAAACGGCAAAAAACTATTTGCATTATTAGTTGATCCTGATAATCACTCAGAAAAATCGTTATTGAAGGTTGTTAATAATGCCAACGATTCACATGTAGATTTGATCTTAATCGGAGGTAGTTTGCTGAACAATCATATCGATCATTCTGCAACTCTTATAAAGAATAACACAAAAATACCTTTGTTATTATTTCCCGGAAGTCCGTTGCAAATTACACCTAATGCAGATGGCATTTTGCTTTTATCATTAATTTCGGGGCGAAATCCTGATCTGTTAATCGGGAATCACGTAATTGCATCAGCTTATATTAAGAGAAGTGGGTTAGAAGTCCTTCCAACAGGTTATGTTTTAGTTGAAGGGGGAAAATCAACTTCAGTGGAATATATGAGCAATACCCGTCCAATACCTGCCGAAAAAACTGACATTGCGATTGCAACAGCCATGGCTGGCGAAATGCTTGGTCTTAAACTCATTTATCTTGAAGCTGGCAGTGGGGCTAAAAATCATATTACTTTTGATTTAATAAGCGGAGTTAAGAAAAATATTAATATTCCATTAATTGTTGGTGGCGGAATAAAAACAGAAAATGATATTGAACAGACAGTAAAAGCAGGCGCTGATATCGTAGTAATTGGAACAGCTATAGAACAAAATCCAAAAATCCTTAAAAAGTTGGTACAAATAACACACTCTCTTTAATTTAGCATTAATCTCAAAATATAATTCCTGTAATCTGCAACTTCTGACTTCTAAAGACTCTAAAAACAATCTACTTAAGGCAATTTTTTTTTGTTTAATGAATTAAGCTAATTAATCTATTTTTTTGTAACTTGGAGTTAAATTTAATTTAAGGTTATGGTTAATAAATTATTACACTGGAGTTCGCACCTGATTATTCCTTTTATTTTCTTCAGCTTACTTCAATGCTCATATTCAAGTCTTTATGGACATGTACAAGTATCTAATGCAGATACTATTTTAGTTACACATTCCGAAAACGCTGAAGTTGCTGCACAACATCAGGAAGAAAGCCATTCAGGAGATATGAGTCCACTTTTCTTCCTTATTATGGCAATTTTCATTGGCGCAGCCACCAGACATTTTCTTAAAAAGATACCTGTTCCATATACTGTCTTACTTCTTGTAATTGGGCTTGGGCTAGGATTATTATCCCGGTTAGGACATATGGAAAAATTAAACTTAGGTTTTTTAAGTGAATCGATACAATGGGCTGGAAATATTAATCCACATATAATTTTATATGTATTTTTGCCCATCTTGGTTTTTGATGCAGCGTTTGCTCTCGATGTACATATATTTAAAAAAACATTTGTTAATGCAACCCTTCTTGCAGTTCCTGGTATTTTAATTGCCCTGGTCATTACAGCTGCTATCGTAATTTTAATAAAACTTAGTGGAATTGGAATACCTAATTGGACCTGGCAAATGGCATTAATGTTTGGTGCAGTAGTTAGTGCCACTGACCCAGTTGCTGTTACTGCAATTCTTAAAGAATTAGGAGCAAGCAAAAAGCTGGTTACTGTGATTGAATCAGAATCAATGCTTAACGATGGAACAGCTATCGTGTTCTTTATGGTATTTTTTGCAGGAATTACTGGCGCTGGTGGAGAAAGCTCTCCTGTTATGGATTTCTTTAGAGTTTCATTAGGAGGAGCTTTAGTGGGTCTAACCATTGCATGGATCACTATCACATGGGTTAAAAAGGTATTTAATGATGCTTTAGTAGAAATCAGTATTTTAATTGGTGCTGCATTTATTACATTTTTTGCAGCTGAGCACTTTTTACATGTGTCAGGTGTTATTGGATTAGTAACTTTTGGAATTATGATGGCTGGTGTTGGTCGAACACGATTGAGTCCTCAAGTAGAACATTTTCTACATGAATTTTGGGAACTTTTTGCTTTTATTGCTAATACTTTAATCTTTGTAATTGTTGGAGTAGTCATCGCTAACAGAGTCGTTTTTACTGCTACTGATTTTCTAATTCTTATCTTACTTTATATTGGAATTAACATAGCAAGAGTTGGTGTTATTGGTTCGCTGTTTCCAATTATGAAAAGATCTGGTTATGGAATGAATATAAAAGATACTTATATTTTGCTATGGGGTGCTTTAAGAGGAGGTATTGCATTGGTTTTAGCTTTAATTGTTGCAGGTGAAGAAAGCATTGATGCTAATATTAGAAATCAATTTTTATTTTATACTGCTGGATTGGTAACTTTAACTTTATTAATAAATGCTACTACAATTAAAGTTTTGTTAGTAAAATTAGGTATGGCAGATATTCCACCCGCAAAACAAAAAATGATGCAAAATGCTAAAAGCTATTTACGTCAGAGTACTGAAACAACAATTGATAAATTAAAAGAGGATCGTTTTCTAAATCGGGCCAATTGGGATAGTGTAAGAATGTATTTACCAGAAGAGATTGAAGAAATTGATATTGATCTTAATGAAGGTAAAAATGCAAATTTGTACGAAACCAGAAGAAGGGTATTAGAAAAAGAAAAAAGTAGTTACTGGAATCAATTTAAAGAAGGAATGTTAGGCCCTATCGCCGTTAAAAATCTTACAGATGCAATTAATGAAATTATTGATCAGGATGGGAAAATACCGTTATCGGAACGAAAAGATCTCGAACAACTATGGTACACGCCAAAGTTCTTAGGTAAACTTCAATCTGTTCCAATAATAGGTAAAATTACACAACAATTCTTCTTCGATCGCCTGGTTACAAGTTATGATGCTGCAAGAGGATTTGTTGAAGCACAATACGAATCATTAAAACTGCTTGAGGGAATGATATTAAGCTCATCATCAGATGAACTTACTCTTGATCAGGATTTGGCAACTATTGAGGCTGAAATAAATGAAAATCGTATTCATGGATTAACCTTTTTACGTAATCTAAAAAACACTTATCCAGAGATTTACGATTCAATCGCCACTCGTCAGGCTATACGATCAACACTAAACAGTGAGCATAAAATTGTTGAGCGTTTACTTAAAAAAGGTCAAATAGGTGAAGATGAAGCAGACAAAATGATTGAAAGTATTGAGGAAAGAATGAAACGACTCATTGATTCGCCACCAGAAGTAAAACCTCTTGAGAAAGGCATTCTTTTGCAAGAAATCTCATGGCTTGCCGAACTCGACAAATCTACTTTTAATAAAATTGTAAACTTATTTCAAGAACGAATTTATGCTGTTGGAGAAAAAATTATTAAGGAGCATGGTCAGGTTGACGGACTATATGTAATTGCAAGAGGTTCGGTTAAAGTAACTATTAATAATAAATTAATCGATATTCTTGGCAAAGGCAGTGTTATAGGCGAAATTTCAGTTTTAACCAGCATCCCTCGTACTGCAACAGTTACAGCAGAATCACCAGTTACCGTTTTAAGATTAACTTCTGTAAGTATGCAGCAAGTTGTTCACGAAAACAATACTCTTGAAGATAAGCTTTGGCAAATTGCTGCACCACGGTTAGGAGAAAACATTATTCAAGAAGCACAAGAGTTCAAAAATCTGCAACAAAATGAACTTCGAAGATGGTTAGCAAAGGGAGAGCTTATTACTGCAAAGAAAGTTAGAAATATTGATCTTGTAAATAAAATTGGTATTTTAATTGCAGGCAAAGCTATTCAGCAAAACGATGTTGCAATTGATGCTCCATGTATTATTAAGGAAAATTCAATAACTCTGAGTCGCGAAAGCAGATTGCTGATCTGCAATAAAATAGAATAAAAATAAAGCCACCCTAAAAAAGTGGCTTTATTCTTATTGAATTTTTCCATTCTTATGTATTATCTCTACAATAGGTTTACCCGTTGATGAATTCGGAGAGTTAATTTTAAGAATCCATGAAATTGTTGGTGCAATATCAGTCATATCTATTTCATAGTCAATGCGCGATTTTGATATATTGCTGCCATACCAAATAAGAGGAACGTGTGTATCATAGTTATAAGCAGAGCCTGAAGCAGCAATATTTCCATTTTTCTCAATCCATCCTGGTTCTAAATTGACTAATACATCTCCAGATCGTTTTTGGTTAAAACTATTTTGAATCTTTTTATTTATTCCTGATTCGAAATTTGTAGATAATAATACTGATGCAGGTATTGCATTTGCCACACCAGCATACTGAACAACAAAATCGGCAATTCTTGATTGAATTTCACTCGCAAGAATACCGGTTTGATCAAGTAGTTTTTGGTTTATATAAAACTGTCGTGAATAGTACATTTTAATCCATTCACCTTCACTATATAAAATACTTAGGTAGCTATTCAATAATGTTACACATTGCTGTCCATCAAAGACTCCAGCATTTTGCTTTTTTGATATAAGATAATCAGGGACATCAGAAACACCTCTATCAGATGTTATATAAATTAATACATTCTCAATTCCAATTTCCTGATCAAGAAAATCAATAAAATGCGCTATGTCTTTATCTAACCTTAAATACGTATCTTCCATCTCAACAGACCTGGGACCGAAAAGTTCTCCGACATAATTTGTTGCTGAAAAACTTACAGATAAAAAATCGGGAAATTCATCTTTACCAAGGCTCTCTCCTATTATTACTGAAGCAGCAAAATCCTTTGTATACGTATTGCCATAGGGTGTATATTTTAAATATTTGTAATTCCCTGATTTTGATTTAAGAAATGACAATTCATATGGAAAAGTATTGCGGTAATTTTTAAATCCAATCTCAAAAGCACAATTATCGGGCAAACTAGCTTTGTAATTTTCAGAAAGAGAATTTATGGTTGACCATGATTTATTCAAATAAATATCCTGAAAATTTTTCTGGTTAAATTCCTTAGCCCAATCTGGTAACGAATCAGAGTAATAACTGCCTGTTATGAATGATCCATCATTATCATTAAACCAAAAAGCATAATCAGCAAAGCGCCCACCAGAGATAACCGATGAAATAGGATTTAAAGCAACTGAAATCACTTTCGATTTTTCGTTATAAGCAATCTTTATTTCATCACCAATAGTCGATACCATTATGTTTTGAGGGGAATAATTACTTAAAGATATATTTCCATTTACAATACTAAACTTAGTATCATCGGTACTATAAACTACTTTATCTGTTAACCTGTTAAACCATGTATTGGCTATTATTCCATGATACGCAGGATTTGTTCCTGTAACTATCGTAGCATGGCCTACGCTATTTTGAGTAATTAAATAATTAAACTTTGCATTCGTACATAAGCTACCATTATCAATAATCTTTCTAAAACCGTCATTCCCAAATGAATCCCAATAGCGCAGCAACATTTCGTAACGCATCTCTTCAATTACAATGCCCACAACCAATTTTGGAGTTTTATTTCTAAAACTTTCGGGATGGTTCTGAGCTCCTACTAATTGATATTGAAAAATAAAAAGAAGAAAAAGCCAAATTCGTGTTTTGTAATTAATAATCATAATGCAAAATATTTTTTTCCTAAGCTAAAATAATTAAAACTCAAGCAATCAAAATAATTTAATGATAAATTTTTATTGAATTTCTTAAATGACAATTTAATACCATGTTTTTCTTGCTTCAAAATAGCTTGAAATGCAATCCTTTTAAAATTCAATATTTGCCAAAAAAAGATCCGAAGCCCATTGGTTTTTCCTCTGGAAACTTCGGATCTAATAATAATTTAAGTACTTAAAGTTACTCTTTTACCATTTTTTGTATGATAACTTTATTATCGCTAGTACTGAATTTAACAAGATAAATTCCATTTGCTAAATTAGTAGTTTGAATTGTTTTAGATTCAGAACCATTCAAATCGATCTCCATAACTTTTTGACCAACCATATTTGTTATAACAACCTGATTGACACCAATTGTACTCTTAATTGTTATACTATTTGTAAATGGATTTGGAAAAGCTTCCACTTTATTCTGAAGATGAATTTCTTCATCGACAGAAGTATTAAGTGACATTGAAACATTTTCTGAAACATTAGCATTAACTACTGTTATATTTCCTGTTGCATTATTGTATCCTGCTGCTACAACAGTATATGCTATTCCAGTTGCAGGTGCTACATCGGTGAAAGTTGCCAAGCCCGATGCATTCGTGTACTGAGTCCCATATCCTGTTAATGCTATAGTTGCTCCAACAACTGGATTTAAACCTGAACTAACTATAAACTGAACATCATAAGTAGTTAATGATAGAATAATATTTTGTGTAACATTTTGGTTAACAACATTAACTTCGCCAGAATAATTATCGTATCCAGTAGAAGTAACTTCAAAGTTATAATTTCCTACAAGCAGATTAATACTAGCAATACCACCACCCGCAGTTGTAATGTTGTGTCCATCAATAGTAATAACCGCTCCGTCTATAGAACTTGTTCCGTTACCAACATTAAAGGTTACTAAATAATTTTCCAATGAAGTTCCTGAAACCTCAACAAATCTTTTAGTAGCTCCTGTACTTGAATGGTCAATATTAGCTAAATAAGTTAATACTGAAACTGGTGCAAATTTTACGTATATTGTTGTTGTAGAAACAATTCCATTCACAGGAGTAAAATTAAGTATGTTGTTAAAACCACTACCAGAGCTTTTTGATATTACAAAACCAGTAGGTGCTGAAACAATAATATCATCACTTAATCCATCAGCAGAAATTGTATAAGATTGCTCTGCAGACATAAACCCATTATAAACATCCTCAAAAGCAAGTTTTTGTTTAGATGTGATAATTTCTGGAGGAACGATCCCTTCTCCTGTTATAGAAATACTTTTTTGAGTTGCACCAGTACTTATATGCACAATCGATTCATTGTAAACTCTCTTAGCAGTAGGAATAAATCGAACATAAATAGTAGTTGCAGAAACATTGCCTCCAACATGAAGTAGCGATAATGAATTTGTAAATCCAGAACCACTAGATGTAGATATTTGGAATCCGTATGGTACCGAAATACTAATGTTTTCTGTTAATCCCGAACCTGAAACAATATATTCCTGCTCATCCGAAATTTGTCCTAAATAAATATCCCCAAAATCAATTTGACTCATATTTAATTGAATCAAAGGTATTCCAGGAGTTATTGACTCACCAGTAAGATTTACTATTTTTTCCTCATCATTGTTTGAGATTGTAAGCTCAGCTGCAATTGTGCCCAATATTGAAGGCGCAAAAGTAATCACAATATCTGCAGTTTCTCCAGGAAGTATTTCAAGACTTGTAATATCAGGGTAATAATCAGTTATATCGCAAACAATATTAGTTATTTTAAGTGTATCACATCCATTGTTAGCAACAGTAAAAGTTCTTGAGGTTGTTGATCCGTTATAAGCTTCACCAAAATCTATAACAGATGAAGATAAACTTATTTCGGGTGTACCATTAACCGTTAAAGTATAAGGAACTGTAATGGATGGATTAACAGGATCGTTTGAATACACCATAAACTCATACGCATAAATTCCTGTATTTAAACCTGTAGCATCAAACTCTATATCTTCTGCTTTGTTTCCACCAGGAGTAATGGTTCCTGAAGTAAAAGCTTTATAGGAACTGCCATAAAATTCAACTTTATTAAAGTCAAGACCATATCCTGGATCAACTTCATCACTATTATCAACTACAACAATAATATTGTTGTCAGCAACCCATTGTTCCACTTGAACACCATTAAAAGTATAACTTCTGACAAAATCTGTTCCATCAGGAAAAGTTGTTTCATTGATTCTTCCAATAAAGTCACCATCAACATATAAATCTGCATATTCACTCGAACTTGTATAATCGCCATTTAATGTAACTTCGAGAGTGATCTCGTATGTATTAGTGCTTAGATCTGTAAAAACATGCGTTGTATTTTCGCCAGTATTTGCATAATTTATATTACTTACAAAGTAATAATCATTGCTTTCTGCAATGTTATATGTTAAATCTGCCAAACCAGCAGTATTATAAATAGTTAATGGCAAGGTTTGAACTACATCACAACCATTTGCAGTTACATCGAAACTTAATGGAGAAATTGTTATTTCAGGAGCACCTGTACCATTTCCTTTAACAGGAATTTTTATTTCTTCATCATCGTTAATAATTGTAAATGTATCGGTGTAAGCAGCTATAGCTGATGGGGCAAATGTAAATTGCAAATCAAAAGTATCTTTTGGTAAAACTTCAAATAAAATATTATCAACTGAAAATTCGAGAATTGTATTTGTGATATCAGATATAAAAAGTGTATCACATCCTGTATTTATAACAGATATAGTTTGGAGTTTTTTATCACCCTTAAATACATCACCAAAATTAATTGAATCAACAGATAGTTCAATCTGAGGGATACCTTGAATTTCTAATTTTATTGGCACATTGATCGATGGATTTGCAGGATCGTTAGAATTAACCTGGAATGATCCATTGTATTCACCCTCAACTAATCCAGTAGTATTAATTTCTACATTTACATTTGTAGAACTTCCTGGATCAATAGTTCCAATTGCTGGAGTAAAATCAGCCCATTCAACACCCATTGAATAAGTAATTCGTCCATTCCATGTTCTAGGAGTATAGGTACCACCAAAAGGATAGGATTTACCAACACCCGTTGTAATAGTAATATTATCATCAGAATATGTATTGGCTCCATTAGTATAATTAATAGAATTACCATCATTTGTTGTGATATAAATACCATAGGTTTGGCCCTGAGGAACGGTTAATATATCTCCAAAATCAACTAATGTATAGTTCCCTGTACCAAGTGCTGATACTGTTTTTGTTCCAAAGAGTGTCCAATCACCAGCAGCAGTTTCTGATCCAACATAAGTACCAACCTTATAATAAACTTCAATACCATAACTTCCTAGATCAGTTGTATTTATTTCAAAACTCTCAATATTTATGGTCTGTTTCGCATAAATATCAAACATATTCCCATTTTGGCTGTTTCCTGCAGCCATTGTAGTAGAAATTTGGTCCTGCTGGTAAGTAGCAATCTCCCAATTAAGAACAGCCGTACCCTTATTATTTACTGTAATGGTTTCGTTCTGGATTACATCACAACCAGCAATAATTAATTCCAACGTATCAGGAACAACTTCTGCTATAGCAGAGGCCAATCCTATACCTGTAAGGTCAATAGTTTGTTCTGCATCGTTATTAACTATAGTAAGTACACCATTATATGTTACTGAATCTGTTGGAATAAATTTTACATTTACATTGAGACTATCACCTGGTAAAACTGGGAAATTCGTGGTATCAATTGTAAATTGAGGTAATGAACTTGTAATATTAGTTACTTTAAGCGTATCACAACCATTGTTTTTAACAGTAAATAGTTTAGTAGAATCATCATTTACCAGAATACTTCCAAAATCCAAATTCGATAATGATAAAACGATATCAGGTAATCCATTTACGACTAGTGCATAAGGCAATGTGATTACTGGATTGATTGTATCATTCGAGTTAATTACTAATTCATTCGAATATAAGCCAGAATTTAAACCTGTTGCATCTAATTCAATATTGTTTACTATTGAATCACCCGGAACAATAGCCCCTTCAAATAGAGTAACAATAGATCCATCCTGTTCTTCAACAATTTCATAATTTAGATTAGACAACCCTGTTTTATTTGAAATTTTAACGGGATAGGTCTGAACTACATCGCATCCATTCATTGTCACAGAAAATGTATCCGGAGAAACCTCAATTACAGGAGCTTCGCTGCCAATCCCTGTTAAATTCACTATCTTTTCGGTATCGTTATTTGTAATCGTTAATGTTCCATTGTATGTTTCAAGAGCTATAGGACTAAAAGTAAGTCGAATATCGATTGTGTCATTTGGAACAATGCTAAGAGGAGGGATAACATCAAACCCAAATTCGGGTAATGAACTTGTGATATTTGTAATAATAAGTGTATCACAGCCTGAATTTAGAATGTTTAATATTTTGTTTCCCTGTGCATCTACCGCAATATTTTTAAAATCTATTGTGGAAGCTGATAATTCAATAATTGGAACTGTATTTACCGTAAATGTGAGTGGAATATCTATATTAGGATCCTCGATACTATTATTTTTAAGCTTTAAACTACCCGTATAAATACCTTCATCTAATTCAGCGGAACTAAACTGAAAATCAACAGTTACATTATTTCCTGCTTCAACTGAGCCAGTTAATGAAGATGCTGTAAGCCATATTGGAAAACCTCCAATTAATGAAAGTGAATAATTAGTGGCATTATAAAGCATCGGACCTGAGTTGTAACTATTGGTATATAAATAGCCCCATGTCATCCCTGTAGCAATTACTTTGCCTTCACCATAATTATACTCAACGGTAGTTGGCACACGCGAAAATTGGGTTTCGGTAATAATTACAGCATCTATAGGTAGATTAGTGAGATAACCATGATTAGCTGAATTACCTTCTAAATTGATAGGTAAACCATCAGTAATAGGATGCGTAGGTAATAAGTTTGTATTAACGTTTTCATGATTTCCATTTATAATATTTACGCCTCCAACAATACTAACATTGTCGCCTTGTGTAGCAGCCTGATATTGAACAACACCACCACCATCAACAAAATCTTCAAATTTTGCAACATTGGCTGATATGTTACTGTAGTATGTACTACTTTGACTGCCGGTAGTTATAATCAGATCAAACTGTTTAAAATCAGTCGATGTTATTTGCGAAGAGCTTATTACTGTTGGTGTAATTCCAAAATTTGTCAAGACAAAATTATCCATATAAACACCCCATTCATCTGTTTCCTGAATTACCAGAACTGATTTATTTCTAGGATAACCCAAGCCTGTTATAATTTCCCAGTTTAATGGTTGTCCCCCTGTATTTGTTATTTTTAATGATCTGTTTTCTGTTTGGTTACAGCCTGTAACTGAAACACTGAAAGAAGCTGAATCAATTTCAATTGCCGGCCCTGTAATACCTTGGCCCGTAAGTATAACAGCAATAGAATCTTCATCTGCATCATTACTTAAAATTGATAAAACACCAGTATATGCCTGTACGGCAGTTGGATTAAAACTAACCTCAACAATTTGTGATTCACCTGGGAGAACCAAAAATGATGTCATATCTGGCACAAAAGCACCTTCGCTTAAACTAATACTACTTATATTAAGTGTATCTGTACCTAAATTTTCAATTTCAAAATCAACACTAGCACTACCATTAACAAAAACATCATTGTAATTATAAGTTGTTGGAGTTACATTAATTTCGGGTTCACCTGTTACTATTAGCTCTACAGGGATATAAATACAAGGATTCAACGGATCGTTTGTAAAGAAACTTATTGTTGAATAATAGGTTCCAGCAACTAAGTTTGTTGCATCGAATGTAACATTAATTGTTGTGGACTGACCAGATTCTGTATCTCCTTTTTCTGATGAAACACTTAACCAATGAGGAAATACAGGTTTATAATCTAAACTAAATCCACCTCCATTAGCATTATCTGTCCATGATTTGAAAACAATATCAAAATAGATGTCTTTATCAATAATATGCATTGACAGGTTCTCTCCAACCTGACTAGGAGGATTCCAATTAATTGCCTCAACCCAAACCTCATAATCTTCAGGAGCTAAATCTGCTGTTAATCCATACGACCACTCTGTTCCAAGTGGCGAAACAGGGCTATTATAAGATCCTTCTTGTGCAATATTAAAAATACCTTGGGAATTCTTTCTAGTAATTAAAACATCTTCATCAAATTTCAATTGGTTTTCTTCCAAATTCCAATCTGCATAATTTATTTTTTCAAATGATTTTTCATCTCTATCCCAGCTTAATACTAATCCACCAATATTCGAGATGGTAATAGATTTTGTACTTAAGTTACCTGCAATCACCTTTTCAGCAAAAAAGGCAGGACTTACTGCAACAATTGGTTTGTTTATAATAATAACATCATCAATTTGCCATACTGTTGCAATAGTATCATTACCCATATATTTAAAAGCAATATTTACATTTGAACCGGTATATCCATCAAGATTAATAGAACCTGAATTTTGCCAATCTCCAAAAGAGGCTCCATCATCTGTTGGCTTTGTAAATGTTAGTTCTGTCCAACTTGCTGTTTCAACATTACCTGCATAATTGGTGGAAATCCATAAACTGAATACATCTAAATCTGTATTGCCTGATTTGCTTCTAAAATTTAAAACATTCCCAGGGGTTAAATAAACCGGTGGTGTAACCAGCCAAACAAAATTACTATCTTCACCTGAGCCAAAAGCACTCATTTGCGCATAATAGTTGTCCTCGGTTGCATCATATTTACCTTGGAAAACGGCTGTTCCTTTTTCTGCATAATTACTCCATCCAATAATGTTAATATTCTGGTCAGGAGTTGTTGTATTAAAATTTTCTGATAAAATTTGACTATACAAACTATTCGCCAGAAACAAAATAAAAAATAATACAGTGTAAATTTTCTTCATAATTAGGTTTATTAGTTATTATATTTTTTTGATTTGCTAAAATATTTTTTAATAAAATTTGAATAATAAAACCAAACTGTTTTGTCTTTTAAAGCAGTTAAAAGTCTTAAAAAAAAAATGCAATAGTAAATGTACGATTTAAATTATAAAATATTGATATGATTGTTTTTTTTCATTTTATCCAATTGAATAAAATCGAACTAAATGAAGAAATTACCAAACCAAACCTTAACAGCGCAAAACACTGCAAATCAAACCTTAAAGAGTAAAAATATTTTTTAGGAGATTTAAAACACGAAATAAATACTTGAAAGATTTAAGTTTTTAAGATTATTGTAAATAATAATCAAAGAAAATCTGTTTAGTTTCCCTCAATTTCAATTTAATCTATATACTATTTTAATTGATTTTAAAATTAAAAACTGAATTATACATTAAACCTAATATGCATAATATCACCATCTTCTACAATGTAATTCTTACCTTCGACATGAAATTTTCCGGCTTCTTTAACCTTATTTTCAGTGCCGAGTGTAATAAAATCATTATATTTCATTACTTCAGCACGAATAAAACCACGTTCAAGGTCACTGTGTATTGCACCTGAAGCCTGTGGTGCAGTCATTCCCTTTTTAATTGTCCATGCTTTTATTTCTTTTGGACCGACAGTAAAAAATGACAGCAAATTTAAAAGTGAATAAGCACTTCGAATTAGCTTATTAACACCAGGCTCCGCAAGTCCTGCATCTTCAAGAAATACTTTTCTGTCATTCATGTCCTCCAGATCGGCGATTTCAGCTTCGAGCTTACCTGCAATTACAAGAATTTCCGTTTTCTGATTTTTTAATGCCTCTTTTACATTCTCGACATATTTATTTCCATTTATCGCTGATTTATCATCAACATTGCAAACAAAAATTATGGGTTTAGCAGTAAGCAGGAAAAGATCATCAAGATACTTTTTATCATTATCGGAGATATGGTAATCACGAACATTCTTCATTTGTTCGAGGTGATCTTTTAAGCCAGTTAAGAAATCAACACCATGCTTTGCATCCTTATCACCAATTTTCACCATTTTCTCTAACCGTGTAATTTTTTTATCAACCGATTCCAAATCTTTTACTTGTAATTCAAGATCAATCGTTTCAATATCGCGAACCGGATTAACAGAACCATCCACGTGTGGGAGATTTGGATCATCAAAGCATCTCAAAACATGAATAAGGGCATCAGTATTTCGAATATCGGCAAGAAATTTATTCCCTACACCCTCACCCTGATTTGCTCCTTTTGTTAGCCCGGGAATATCAACAATTTCGACAGTTGCCGGAACTACTTTTTCTGTAGGTTGAAGTTTTTCCAACTCAAAAAGCCTGCTATCAGGCACATTTATAATACCAATATTTGATTTACTTGAGCTAAAAGCAAAGGTGGTCGTTTCAACTTTGGTACTTGACATACAATTGAATAGAGTCGATTTTCCAACATTTGTTATTCCAATAATTCCGCACTGCAGTCCCATAAAAATGTAATGTTTAATTAATTTTTCAATGCTTCAAAATTACACTTTTTAAGGTTTTTAAAAAGATATTATGATAAAATACTAATTTCTTTATAAGATGTTTAAAAGAATTTATATTTATATCCGTTGTTTATAAGTAAAATCCTTAATTTTACGTCTTGTTTTCTTTTTAAGAAAGTATTGATTTAAAAACAATTATAAAAAATAAAAATGGCAGATATTCAAAAACTCAAAACAATTGCTTCACAAGTTCGTCGCGACATAGTACGCATGGTTCATGCTCAGAACTCAGGTCACCCAGGAGGTTCATTAGGTTGTGCAGATTTTTTAACCGCCTTGTATTTTGAAATTATGGATCACAATCCAAAAAAATTCGAGATGGATGGAACCCAACAAGATTTATTTTTTCTTTCAAATGGTCACTTGTCGGCTTTGTGGTATAGTGTATTAGCACGATCAGGATATTTTGCCATTGACGAACTAAAAACCTTCAGGGTTTTAAATTCAAGATTACAAGGGCATCCAACTACCAAAGAAGGATTACCGGGAATACGAGTAGCATCTGGATCTCTCGGTCAGGGATTATCAGTAGCTTGTGGTGCAGCCTTATCAAAAAAATTAAATAACGACCCTAAAATTATATATACCCTGCACGGTGATGGTGAACTTCAGGAAGGCCAAAACTGGGAAGCGGCAATGTTTGCTGCACATCATAAAATAGATAATATTATTTCAACAGTCGATTATAATGGAAAACAGATTGATGGACCTGTGGATGAAGTTATGTCGTTAGGTAACCTTGCTGCAAAATGGGAAAGTTTTGGATGGCTTGTTCTACATATGAATGGTAACGATATGGAAGATGTCATTAAAACAATTAATCATGCAAAAACGTTAACAGGAAAACAAAAGCCAATTGTTATTTTAATGAAAACAGAAATGGGAATGGGTGTTGATTTTATGATGGGAACACATAAATGGCATGGCTCAGCTCCAAATGATGAACAATTGCAGAAAGCACTCGGCCAATTGCAGGAAACCTTGGGTGATTATTAAAAAAGAATAGTATTAAATATTAATTAAGGATATGAAAAACATTGTAATTATTGCGCATGACATTAAGAAACCTGAAATGGTTCAATTTCTTAACGACAGGAGAGAATGGATTTACGGGGTAAACTTAATTGCAACAGGAAGAACTGCTGAATTTGTTGAATCACAAGGTATTAAGGTACAACATCTAAGCCCGGGAAAATCTGGTGGATATCTTGAAATTACCGACATGATTAAGCGAAAAGAAGTTGATATAGTAATCTTTTTACGCGATCCACTTATTAAGCAAGGACATCACGAAGATATTCAGACATTGCTTGAATCATGTAACTTACATAATATTCCATTAGCTACTAATTATGCAACAGCAGAATTGGTAATTCTGGGTTTAATAAAAAAGGAAGATTACGAACGAATGAAGACTACAGAGTAAGTTACTCATAAATAGTTGTTAATAATAATCTGAATACAACCTACTTCTTTTGAAACTAATTAAAGCTCTATTAATAATCCTCTTAAACTGTGGATTAATCTTTCAGGGATGGTCGCAAACTAAAGAAAAACCGGCTCCTCCTGAAAATCATATTTTATTCATTTTTGATGCATCACTAAGTATGCACGGCAACTGGGAGAGTGATAAAAAAATAAACATTGCCCGAAAATACCTTACACAGTTAATCGACAGTCTCGAAAAAATAGACAATGTTAAACTGGCTCTTCGTGTTTATGGGCACCAGAAAGATGTTCCGCCTCAAGATTGCAACGATACAAAGCTCGAAGTACCATTTAAGGATAATAATGCTGGAGAAATAAGACAGAAATTAAGATTTCTGATTCCTCGTGGAACTACTCCTATAGCAAATTCGTTAACTCTTGCAGAAAATGATTTCCCTCCATGCGACAATTGCCGAAATATTATTATTCTGATAACTGATGGTGTCGAGGCTTGCGATGGAGATCCATGTCAAGCTTCGCAGAACCTTCAAAAGAAAGGTATTATTTTAAAACCATTTATCATCGGAATAGGTATAGATCCTAATTTTGAGAAAACCTTCGAATGCGTTGGTCAGTTTTATAATACCCCAAATGAACAGAAGTTTAGTGAAGTGTTAGAGATTGTGATTACCCGGGCATTAAATTCTACTACAGCACAGGTAAACCTTCTTGACATTTATGGTAACCCTACCGAAACCGATGTAAACATGACCTTTTTCGATAGTTATTCGGGGAAAGTTAGATATAATTTTGTCCATAGCATAAATTATAAGGGTAATCCCGACACATTATTTATTGATCCTTTGGCAACCTATAATATCGTTGTACAAACATTGCCTGCTGTAATTAAAAAAGATATTTTGCTTACCGAAGGTAAACATAACATGATTGGCATCGATGCACCACAAGGTTCGTTATATGTTTTTAGCCCAGGATCAAATCAATATAAGGATTTAAAGATTCTCGTAAGGGAACCGGGCAAATCGGAAATACTAAATATTCAAAACTGTTTTCAAACGGAAAAGTACATTGTTGGCAATTATGATCTGGAAGTACTTACCCTACCCCGATTGATTTTAAAAGATGTTAGAATTGATCAGAGCACTACAACCAAAATAGAAATACCAAAACCAGGTATTGCAAATGTATCAATTCCATCGTCAGGATTTGCAAGTTTGTACCAAGAGACTAGCGATACTCTAAAATGGATTTATAACTTTGAACCACAAAATACGCGTCCTTCATTAATATTGCAGCCCGGAGATTACAGAATTATTTACAAGCCAAAAAACATTAAGGAATCAATTTATACCGTAAAAAAACGATTTACTATAAAATCAGGATCATCAAATACAATAATTCTTTTATAATTTAAATAATGAAAAAATTCGAATATACCGAGAAAAAAGATACACGATCAGGTTTTGGAGCAGGATTACTTGAACTTGGCAGAAAAAACAAAAATGTAGTTGCCTTGTGTGCAGATTTAGTTGGATCACTTAAAATGGATGCTTTTATTAAAGAATTTCCTGATCGTTTTTATCAGTGTGGTATCGCCGAAGCTAATATGATTGGTGTTGCTGCCGGATTAACTATTGGTGGCAAAATTCCGTTTGCTGGCACTTTTGCAAATTTTGCTACTGGGCGTGTATACGACCAGGTTCGACAATCTGTGGCTTATTCGGGTAAAAACGTAAAAATTTGTGCATCACATGCCGGACTTACTTTGGGTGAAGATGGTGCAACACATCAGATAATGGAAGATATTGGTTTGATGAAAATGTTACCCGGAATGGTAGTTATTAATCCTTGCGATTATAATCAAACAAAAGCAGCTACTATAGCTATTGCCGATCATGTCGGACCTGTTTATTTGCGATTTGGAAGACCTGCTGTTCCTAATTTCACCCCAGTTGATCAAAAATTTGAAATCGGTAAAGCTATTCTTTTAAATGAAGGTACTGATGTAACGATAATTGCTACCGGACATTTAGTTTGGAAATCAATTGAAGCAGCTCAAATACTTGAAGAGAAAGGGATTTCCGCAGAAATAATCAATATCCATACAATTAAACCACTCGATGAGGAGGCTATCTTGGCATCGGTAAGAAAAACCAAGGCAGTAGTAACAGCCGAAGAACATCTCATGAATGGTGGCTTAGGTGATTCTGTTGCTCAACTTTTAGGTAGAGAATTACCAACTCCTATCGAAATGGTTGCTGTTAACGATAAATTTGGTGAAAGCGGTAAACCAGAGGATCTATTGGCTAAGTATGGAATTGATACAAAAAATATTGTTGAAGCTGTACAAAAAGTATTAACAAGAAAATAAAACTTAATTATCATTTTAACCTGTTGGTATTTTAAATGTCAGAATACAGCGATAAAGAATTATTGATCCTTTTTAGGGATACAGAGAGGAAAAATTTCGCTTTCAACCTGATTATCAAAAAATATCAGCAAAAATTATATTGGCATATTCGTAAGATGGTTATTAAACACGATGATGCTGATGACATTCTGCAAAATACGTTTATTAAAGTGTGGAAAGGCCTGGATGGCTTTCGTGAAGATTCAAAGTTATATACATGGCTTTATCGCATTGCAACAAACGAATCATTAACCTTTTTAAAACAGCAAAAAACTAAATATCTATTACCCATTGCTGATTACGAGAATCAACTTAAAGAAACATTAGAAAGCGATGTAAGTTTTAATGGAGATGAAATCCAGTTAAAGCTACAAAAAGCCATACTCGAATTACCTGAAAAACAACGCATTGTATTTAATATGAAATATTTTGATGAAATAAAATACGAAGAAATGTCAGCTATTTTAGATACATCAGTAGGTGCTTTAAAGGCATCGTATCATCATGCAGTAAAAAAAATCGAAAAATATTTCAATGAAAATTAAACTTTACATTCATTTTTGTGTCAAAAACATGGGAAGACAGAATTATTAGGGAAGATTATATTATGGATAAATTTTTAGAAAAATTAGAGAGTTTAAAGGAAACCAAATCAAATCCTTTTAAAGTTCCGGAAGGTTATTTCGATTCATTACCTACCAGAATACAAGATCGTATTGCAACTAATGAAAATAGACAGAGTATTTTCTCGCAAATCAGGTTAGTTATTAAGCCTCAATTAGCCTTTGCTGCTGCATTTATTGCTGTTGCTTTAATAGCGGTCACTACTTTAGAGTATATATTTAAAGATAAAACCAAATTACCTGCATCAACTGGGGTTTATACAAGAATTATTGAGGTTGATGCATCTGAATTTACCGAACAACATTTTATTGATGTTTTACTGGATGAAAATAAGAAATCAATTGATAATAAAAAGAATTCAGACTGTTATATTGATTTTTTGGTTGATGAAAATATCGACTATACTACATTAATTGACGAACTTTAAACCTACGTTATGAATAAAATATTTAAAGCTGCTTTTGTTTTTATTCTTCTTATTTCCATGATTGGAAAAATTGAAGCTCAGGAAAATAAAACCGAAAAAGAACAACTAATAAAATCCCAACGAATTGCATTTTTTACCGAAAAAATTGGATTAACTCCTGCTGAGGCTGAAAAATTCTGGCCTGTATATAATGATTATTGGTCAATTAAAAATAAAATTATTGCCGAACGTAAAGAAAAAATGACCTATTTTGCTGAGAACAGCAATAAAATGTCGCAAGCTGAATTGACCGAATATGCTGATAAATATATTAAGTACGAAGGCCAGTTGGCAGAATTGCTGAGTGAATATCATGTTAAATTCAAAATGATTTTGCCAATTGAAAAGGTAATGAAAATTTACCAGGCTGATTATGAATTTAAAACCTATCTGTTGCTGAAAATAAAAGATAGCGGTAAAGAAAGCGAATAGATACTAAAAAAGCTCCAGAAAAATTTCTGGAGCTTTTTTGTTTTCAACACCTATTATTCTAGGTTTCCAATAGCTTTTTCAACTTCATGAAGAATTTCGCAAGATTTTACTAATTCCTTCATTGTTGTATGATCTGGATATAATGGTCTGTCAATATCAAGAAACTTAACATGTTTACGTACTACTTCCTTTGCCTTGGTCACACCTGAACCAAATTTATATTCACGAAAATCTAGGGCTTGAGCAGCAGCCATTATTTCAATACCCAAAACACCGTAAGCATTATCCATAATCTGGAAATTTTTAATAGCTGTATTCATACCCATCGAAACAAAATCTTCCTGATCAGCAGCAGCAGGTATCGATTGAATAGATGCAGGCATTGAAAGTATTCGTTGCTCAACAATCTGCATATCTGCAGTATACTGACTAAGCATTAATCCTGAGAACATACCTGCACCTTTTGTTAAGAAGGCTGGTAACCCAACACTAAGTGCCGGATTATTAAGTCGGTTCATTCTTCTTTCTGACATAACACAAACCATTGTAATAGCTACTCCTACCATATCCATAGGTAATGAAACGGGGGTTCCCTGAAAGTTAGCTCCTGTAAGCTGAATACCTTCATCAGGAAAGAAAATTGGGTTATCACCAACACCGTTTAATTCAATTTCAACTTGTGAGCGAGCCCAAGCAAGACTATCGTGGGCGGCACCAATAACCTGAGGAGTTGAACGCATTGAATAGGCATCTTGAACTTTGCATTTTACTTTACCTTCTTTTAAATCACCTCCGGCAACCATTTTGTTAATAGCAGCAGCACTTCTTATAGCTCCGCTAAACCCTCTTACCTTATGCAATCGAACATCGTAAGGTCGCATATTTGCTTTTAATGCTTCAAGTGACATAGCAGCTGCTATTTCAGCCTGTTTTAAAAAGTTGTTTGCATCAAAAAGCATTATGGCACTCATAGCAGTCAAAACATTTGAACCATTTATGGCAGCTAATCCATCGCGAGCTTTCAAGCCTGGTATTGGAATACCTGCTTTTTTCATTGCATCTTTACCTTCGAGTAATTCACCTTTGTAATATGCCTGTCCTTCACCCATTAATAAAAGAGCAATCTGCGACATAGGAGCCAAATCACCACTGGCACCAACTGAACCTTTTTGACAAACAAATGGAGTAACTCCTTTATTGAGCATATCAACAAAGGTTTGAGTTATCTCAAGACGACTACCTGAATTTCCGTGGGCATGAACGTTAATACGACCAAGCATAGCACCACGAACATATTCGATTGGAGCAGGATCGCCAATACCTGCAGCATGATTATAAATCAAATATTTTTGAAAATCTTGGACCTGGTCATCATTTAAAACCACTTCAGAAAACTCTCCTATTCCTGTATTTACACCATACATTATTTCATGCGCTGCTACCTTTTTTTCCAACATTGCACGGCATTTATTTATTCTTGTAACAGCATCTGGATGTAATTCAACTTTTTGTCCATTGCGGGCAACATTAACAACATCTTCAATTTTCAGGTCATTACCTGTAATTATTAGGGTATTCATAATTTATCCGGTTATTTAAAAAATTAAACAATTTAGGTTTGCTAAAAAATACTGAAATCTATGGTATGAATTTAATCAGCAGAGCGCTGTGCGGTTTATTTTAACAAGAAAATCAAGAATCCAGCTAATCATAATTGTAAAAGTTTGATTACCCAATTTATGAAAAGCGATTTAAACTTCCTATAGCATATCACAATTTAGCAAACAAAAAATGCATCCAAAAATATGGATGCATTCTTAATAATTCTTAGAATCTGTTCTATTTTTCGGGTAATTCTAATTTTACTTCCTGCAAATATTCAACTGATCGTGCCATATCATCATACATGGTTTTATCATTCTGAATAAATTTTACCTTTTTACGATATCCCGCAATAAATTTCTCAATAAATGGAGATGACTTCGCAGGACGCTGGAATTCCAATGCCTGAGCTGCATTAAACAATTCAATAGCAAGAATTCTCTCTAAATTCAAGGCTACCTGGTAAGCTTTGGTTGCTGCATTGGCTCCCATACTAACATGGTCTTCCTGTCCCTGCGATGATTCAATGGTATCAACCGAAGCAGGTGTGCATAATTGTTTATTTCGGCTTACAATCGATGCTGCAGTGTATTGTGGTATCATAAACCCACTGTTTAATCCTGGATTAGCTACCAAAAAATGCGGTAATCCTCGCTTACCAGCAAGTAATTGATAAGTTCTGCGTTCAGAAATACTTCCTAACTCGGCCATTGCAATACAAAGATTATCTAAAGCCAGTGCTAATGGTTGTCCATGAAAATTACCAGCAGAAATAATCAGATCTTCATCAGGAAAAATAGTTGGATTATCGGTTACTGCATTAATTTCGTTATTAAACACATACGAAACGTAATTTATCGAATCTTTCGATGCACCATGTACTTGTGGAATACAACGAAATGAATAAGGATCCTGAACATGCACTTTTGGGCGGTTTATCAACTCGCTTCCTTCGAGTAAAAATCTTATTCGGCGAGCAGTTTTAATCTGACCCAAATGATGACGAATTTGATGTACTGAATCATGAAATGGTTCTATTCTCCCATCAAAAGCATCAAGAGAAACTGCACTTATTACATCAGCTAGTTGTGAAAGTTTCCAGACTTTTAATGTTAAAAAAACACCATAGGCACTCATAAATTGAGTTCCATTTAATAAAGCTAATCCTTCTTTAGATTGCAAATCAACAGGTTTCCAATTTAGCTTTTTAAGCATTTTTTCGCCCGTCATTCTTTCTCCTTCAAAATAAACTTCGCCCATGCCCAACATCGGCAAGCACATATGAGCAAGAGGAGCTAAATCGCCTGATGCTCCTAACGAACCAAACTGGTAAATTACGGGTAAAACACCATGATTAAAAAAATCGATAAGACGTTCAACCGTGCTCAACTGAACTCCCGAATGACCATACGAAAGAGACTGTATTTTAAGCAAAATCATAATTTTAACAATCTCATGAGGCACTTCGTCACCGGTTCCACATGCGTGCGACATAACTAAATTACGTTGTAAACTCCCCAGATCTTCACGCGAAATAAGTTTATCGTACAATGCACCAAACCCTGTATTTATGCCGTATATAGGCTCATCCTGATTTTTCATTTTATGATCAAGATATTCGCGGCATTTAATAATATTATTTTTCGACTGCTCTGACAAAGCAAGTTTAAATCCTTGCTTTAAAATCTGATCTATGCGGTCGAATGTTAATTGATCATTTGATATATAATGAATCTTTTCCATTTTAAATTTGATTTTTTATTTGTTTTGAATGTAAAGGAAATACCGATTATTAGATTACTAACCACAACAATATGGTTATAAGCCATTCATCAAATTTGTAGTTAATTTAATTTGATTGATTTTTTATGAAAAATAAACTCAAGGAAAACGGGTATCCCCACCTGCAAAATGAACAGGTCGTCTACGATTTGTTATGTTTGATATTTGGCTTTTATACCCCATACTATTTATTTAATCTCTGAAGTAATTCATCAAACTTTATTTCACTTTGTTCACCACTAACCATATTTTTTACGGTTAATAGACCTTTTTGCATTTCATTTTCGCCAACCAATAATACAAATGGAATATTCTTATTATTTGCATAAGTCATTTGTTTATTCATCTTGGCTGAATCGGGATAAATTTCCGAATTGATATTATTATCTCTCATAACTTTAAGTAATGGCAAACAATATCTCACTTCTTTTTCTCCAAAATTCACAAATAATACTTTTGTTGAAGAAACAATCTCCTTTGGAAAAATATCGAGTTGCTGCATTACATCGTATATTCGATCGGCACCAAATGAAACACCAACACCCGAAACATCCTTTAAACCAAAAACACCGGTTAAATCGTCGTAGCGTCCACCACCACAAATACTACCCATTTCAACATCTTTTGCTTTTACCTCAATAATGGCTCCGGTATAATAATTAAGGCCACGAGCCAACGTTAAATCAATCTCTAACTCGGTTTTTAATGTAAGCGTATTAAAATAGTTTAAGACCGTTTCAACTTCGGTAATTCCTTTTATTCCAATTTCTGAATTTTTTAGGATCTCTTTTAAACTACTAAGCTTTGCAAAATTATCTCCAGCAAGTTCTAAAATTGGATCTAACAAAGAAACAGAACCAGAACTCACTCCTCTTCCAATAAGTTCATCGTATACGCCTTTTTTGCCAATTTTTTCGAGTTTATCAATAGCAATTGTAATATCGATAATTTTGTCAGGTGCACCAATTATTTCTGATATTCCGGCTAATATTTTACGGTTATTAAATTTTATTACTGTATTGATATTTAGTTTTTGAAAAATATCATCCATAATCTGAATAAGTTCTACTTCATTCAAAAGCGAGTTACTTCCAATAACATCCACATCGCATTGGTAAAACTCTCTGTATCTTCCTTTCTGAGGTCTGTCAGCACGCCAAACAGGCTGTATCTGATAGCGTTTAAATGGAAATGTAATTTCATTTAGATGTTGCACAACAAAGCGAGCAAAAGGAACAGTAAGATCGTAACGAAGACCTTTTTCACAAATCTGCAATGCAAGTTTATTTGAATCAATGTTAGAAAGGCTTTTATCAACTTTTTCGAGATAATCACCCGAATTTAAAATCTTAAATAAAAGTTTATCACCTTCTTCACCATATTTACCCAATAAAGTAGATAAATTTTCCATCGATGGTGTTTCAATAGGCAAATAACCATATCGTTTAAACACATCTTTTATGGTATCGAAAATAAAATTTCGTTTCACCATTTCAATTGGTGAAAAATCTCTTGTGCCTTTAGGAACCGATGGTTTTTGTGCAGCCATTTAAATCATTCTGATTTTTGTTTTTGCAAATATAGAACAAAAAATAAAGGGACTATGCAAAAGTTAAAAACAAAGATGGATGACTCCTAATTGATTAAAGGAGTCATCCATCCAGTTAAAAATATTGGTTATCTATTTTTTCTTAGCCATCTTTTTAAAATCCTTATCGAGCAAGCCATCTGTTTTTTTATCCTTTTCGACCCAATGGTAATCAAAATAATAAAAATTTGCATCAGCAGCACCAACAATAATTTTATAACAACGTGCTTTAAACCTTGTTCCCTGAGGTCCTACTTTATGCAAAAACACAACATTCGGATCACGATCATTAATTGCTTGCTCAACTTCTTTTGAGGTCACAAATTTAACATTGTATGGATATATCTTTTTTATTTTATCTTCAGTATTTAATGATGGAGCTACCTCTTCCTTAATCAGATAAAGTGTTTTTTGTTTAATATCTTTCATGTTTTGATTATAGTATTGAAAAATATTCTTTTTTATCATATCCGGATTATCTCTCATATTTATAATATGGTTTTGCATAAATCGAACCAATGCATCCATTTTATAAACCCAGTATTCTTCGTCAACCTCGGTATATGACAAAGGAATTGCAGCAATATCATGTAATTCTCTAATTAGCTTTGCGTCCTGTTTACCCAAGAACATGCTTAGAAAATTATATCGAACTTTTGTTTGATCCTTCTCAAAAACCACCTGAGTCATCATTAAAAAAGATTTACTTGGATCCGTAAACATGCTTTCAAAATCCTTAACCGAAATAAATTCGTAAGGTGTTAATGTCCATTCATTTTTTATTGATTCCTGAATTTTGAAATTGTATTCAGCAATTGGATTTGATTCTAATACTACATAGAGTTTCGAATTTAAAAACTGGTTCAGGTCGGCATCGCTAGGAACATAGTCCTGTGCATTAATGTTTGTCAATGAGCAAACAAAAACTAAAGCAAATAGTATTTTCTTCATTATAATTTGTTTTAAGTTATTTTATAATTAAAAATCTAAGATAATATATCCTTGTAAAATTTCTATTTCTATTTAACGTATTTCTCTTAATAAAATTTCTATTTCGTAATCCCTTTCAAAAATCAAACCATTTAAAAACACAAAAAAAATCTTATTTTTTATTTTATATGGAAATAAAAACGTTATATTTAGTAAATTTACAAAGTAAATGGCATTTTTCCCATTTTTATTCAAACAACCTAAATCTTGAATAATTATGAATTTTATTGATAACATAATTTCAATCTGCTCAATTAGCACTGAAAAAATTGAACTTAAAAACAAATTCTATTCTAAAGCGATATTACTTAGTTTTCTGAGTTTTTTTCTCATAGCCGTATTATTAGTGTTTTCGATTATAATGCTGATTAAAACCCAACTTATATTTTCTACAATTTTGTTGGTTTTTTCTTTACTAATACTAATCAATTACATGGTTTTAAGAAAAACAGGAGATTTTATTAAAGCTTCATTAACTTTTACTATCCTTTTCTCATTGTTTTTTCTATTGTTGATATTTTTAGGGTTCATTTCAAACCAGGGTATTTTGTTTATTGCAACTGTAATTCCATTGTTTTTATTTGAGACTCTTGGACTAAAAACTTCATTTAACCTTTTCGATCAAATCCTGTTTGTTTTGTTTTACCTGGGATTTTTTGTTCTTATAACTATTTTCGAAAAATTAAGAAACAATAAAATTACTGTTTACGAAATTGAACTGAAACAAGCAGAAACAGAAATCCAATCAAAGGAAGAGTTTATCTCTAAAATTTCTCATCAAATAAGAACCCCATTGAATAATATTGTTGTAGTCACAAATATGATTACCAACTCACAACTTGATGAAAAACAAAAAGATTATGTTGATACGATTCAGGCTTCGACCAATAACCTTGTAAACTTGGTTAACAATATTGCCGAATTGTCAAAAGTGGATATCCTTCAAAGCCAGGTTTTTAACCAAAACTTTAATTTAGATTCCATAATTAAAAACACAATCAACCTGTTTGCTGGTGAAGACGCAAATGATATTTCTTTCCCTATTGATATTAAAGATGAACTGAAATACCAGCTTTATGGTGATCCTGTTAAAGTAAAGCAAGTTTTTCTGAATCTGATTGAGAATATTCTGAAAAATTCGAAGAGTGGTAAAAAAACAATTGCTATTGAAGTAAAAAAACATACTGAAAATATAGATACTGTTGATATTGCATTTAAAGTTACCACAAAAGATTTTGTACATATTCCTGAAGCGCAGAGAATTATTGGAATTGAAAAAAATAAAAAACTCCGTAACAATGCTTTTATTAAGCTTCTCGATTTAAATATTGCATACAGAATAATTGAATCGATTGGTGGTTCTATTGATATTGAATTAACATCAGAAAAATTCGAGTTTGTTTTTGTTCTGACCTTTAAAAAAGGTGATGAAATCCCTGATCCTAAAGATATTAATGAATCAGAAATTGTTATACCTATTGTTGATCTAGGGAATAGAATCGTTTTAAAGGATGCAAATGTTTTATTGGTTGAAGATAATTTAATTAATCAGAAGATTGTTCTTCTAAGCTTAAAGAAATCTGTAAAAAACGTAGATATTGCTAATAACGGTAAGGAAGCACTCGACAAATTTGGTTTGGTAAAATATGATCTGATTTTAATGGATATTCAAATGCCAATTATGAATGGTATTGTTACAACCAAAAAAATTCGTAGCATTGAAAAAAGCACAAATACACATACACCTATTATTGCAATTACAGCCAATGCATTGCTTGGAGATAAAGAAGAGTGTTTAGCAGCCGGAATGGATGATTATATAAGTAAACCTTTTCAGATTGATACTTTAATTAAAAAGATGGAACAACAATTATCGAAGAGTGTGAATTAGGTTATTTAGAGTTCTCCTAATCCAGGTCTTAATCCAACAATAAGAATATCATCAACTTGTTCTAAGTTCCCTTTCCATTCGTCAAAACTTTTTTCGAGGATCGCTTTCTGTTGATCTAAAGGTAGTTTATGTATTGTAAGTAAAAGGTGACGGAACCGGCGGTATTTGTATTTCTTGCTTTCAGGGCCCCCAAATTGATCTGCGTACCCATCAGAAAAAAAGTAAAAGACATCATTTTTTTTAAGCTTAATTGTTGTTTTAGTTATCTGAATTTCTTCTGAATTATCTAACAGCCCAACAGAAAAACGGTCTCCCCTGATTTCCTCAATTTTATTGTCTCGCACAAAATACATTGGTCTAAATGCACCGGCAAATTCAAGCTCTTTCTTATCTTTATCTAATACACACATGGCTATATCCATTCCATCTTTCAACCTTATATTGCTACTATCCTTACCAAAAGTAAGAGCAATTCCTTTATTTAAATCATTTAAGATTTGGTCAGCATTCTCAATCCCCTGGTCATCAGTGATTTTTCTTAACAACTCAAAGCCAATTATTGACATAAATGCTCCAGGAACTCCATGTCCGGTGCAATCAACTATAGCTAAAAATGTTTTATTATTTTTCTCATTCACCCAATAGAAATCCCCACTTACAATATCTTTGGCTTTGTGAAGCAAAAATGAATCGGGAAGCAAGCGGCTAAACAAATTCATTGATGGCATTAATGCTTCCTGAATTCTTTTTGCATAAATGATACTATCTGTAATACTTTTATTTTTTAACGTCAATTCCTCTTTCTGTAGAGCAATTTGTTCAGCAATTAGTTCTTTTTCTTTTAATTCAAAATTGGATTTTCGTAAACTTCTTGTTCTGTATTGAATAAGCAGAAAAACTGAAAAAATAGCTAATAAAACATAAAAAACATATGCAAGCGGATGTTTCCATAAAGGTGTTTCGACAATCATTTGAAGTTCTGCCCCTGCTTCATTCCAAACAAAATCACTATTAGAACCTTTTACCTTGAATATATACTTGCCCGAAGGTAGAGAAAACGTAGCATATCTTCTGTTTCCTAAAGCAATCCACTCTTCTTCAAGTCCCTCTAATTTATAAGCATAATTATTTTTTTCAGGCATCGAAAAATCAAGCGCTGAAAATTCAATTGTAATAAGGTTATTGTCATAAGGGATCTTAATGATTCTATCTCTTCCAATATTTATTAGCTTGTTTGTTTTATCCATCAAAAGCTCGACTGAGGTAATCTCAATATTTGGAATATATTGTCTTTTTTTAACAGAGTCGGGATAAAAGCTATTAAAACCTGAAATTCCACCAAAAAACATCTCACCATCGAAAGACTTATAATAAGCACCAATATTAAATTCGTAGTTTTGCAATCCGTCCGACATTCCAAAATTATAAAACTCTTCTTTAGATGGGTCAAACTTAGATATTCCACGATTAGTGCTCATCCATAAATTACCTGAGTTATCCTGTAGAATTGCATAAATTATATTGTTAGGTAAGCCATTTTTTTCTGTATACGTTTTAAATGATTCGTTTTCGGGTGTAAACTTGTTTAATCCATTAACGGTTCCAATCCATAAACAATCATTCTTTTTATCTTCAAAAATATTGATTATTTCATTACTGCTCAGACAATTAGTGCACGAATACTCATTTCTAACAAAACGCTTTATCGAATCTGCATTAGTATCAAGACAATTAAATCCGTACTCACAACCAATCCATATTTTACCATGCCTATCTTCAACAATACAATATACAAGGTTTGAGCTAAGTGAGTTGATATCGTTTGAATTATTGTAATAACTTTTAAGAGAATCTCCAGAAACTTTATGCAATCCGTTTCTACAAGCAACCCAAATATTATCTTTTGAATCTTGCATAATATCGTATACACGATTTGTCCGAAAAATATTCAACAATTTCTTATTTTCAAATGAATAAAAGGCATTTTTATTTTCATCATAGAAATAAATACCATTCTGAGTTCCTACCCATATTTTCCCAGATTTGTCTTGGAATATTTTATGTATATAATCATTTTTTAAATTACTATTCGCAGCATTAAATTTTTCAATATGATTTGTTTTTCTATTGTACAGATGTAACCCTGTACCCCAGGTTCCTACCCAAATTCTTGCTCTAAAATCCTTTAAAATTGCTGAAATA
Source organism: Bacteroidota bacterium (assembly GCA_020049295.1). Taxonomy (GTDB): domain Bacteria; phylum Bacteroidota; class Bacteroidia; order Bacteroidales; family UBA12077; genus UBA12077. Next base: position 4,960 of record JAIFLC010000070.1, on the reverse strand, counting down.
TAATTATTTGAAAAAAGAGGAGAATTATCCTTACTATTATCATACAACCTAAAGCTTTGCTTTCGCTGTTCCATTTTAATTAATCCCTGCAAAGAACCAATCCATATAATATCTGAGTTATCCTGTATGATAGAGGTAATGGATGTGATTAATTTATTTTGATTTTGGTGGGTTAGGGCAGTAAAGGATTCAAATCCATCAATGGCTGAAATGTATTTATTTAATCCATTATCAGTACCAATCCACAAATCGCCAGATTTATCTTCAAAAATTACATTAATATTACTATTTAACAGACTATTAGGCCTATCTGGGTCACTATAATATTTTTTAAAGGTTTCTCTTTTCCTATCAAATTTATTTAATCCGTTCTCGGTACCAATCCAGAAATTCCCTTTGGAATCCAAATAAATCATTTTTACTCTGTTATCACTGATACTATTATCGTCTGACAAATCATGAGCATAGCGTTTAAAAATCTCAAGTTTTTGATCAAAGAAGTTAAGTCCATCTTTTGTTCCAACCCATAATACCTCATCTTCATCCTCCATAATCGCGAATTTGGTATTAACGGCTACAAAGTTAAAAACATCATTGTAATGACTATAGTGTCTAAATTTTAACGTTTTCGGATTAAGGCGGGTAAGATAATTGATTGTTTTAATCCATAAAAGTCCTTTTGAATCTTCATAAATCGTATAAACCTCATTTTCTTTAAGTTTATCAGGATCTGAAGGATCGGCCAAGAAATGTGTAAATGTATTGGAAAATCTATCGTATTTATTTAGGCCAAAGTTTGTACCTACCCAAATTTCGCCTTGAGAATCTTCAAAAATACAGTGAATATAATTATTTGAAATACTGTTAGTGTCGTGGGGTTCATTTTTAAAGGTTTTAAATGAATATCCATCATATTTATTCAAACCATCCTGCGTTCCAACCCAAAGAAAACCTTTACTATCCTGTATAACACAATGAATACTCGTTTGAGATAACCCATTTTCAATAGTAAAGAGCTCTGCATTAATGATCTGACCTTGCGCAAAAATATGATTATCCAAAAAAGGTATAATAAATAAAAAAAAGGATAATATGTATATCTTTTGCTTCATCTTATTAAGCTAATTTACTATTTCTAAGTCTTAATCCAAAGTATTTAAAAAAGTTTAAGCAAATTACTCGAAAATTAAAATTCGATCTTTGGTCCTTTACCTTGAAATAACTTTTTGTATTTTAAGGATGGAGAACCAATAAAATCTCCTAATCCCAATTTTGCCCACGATTCATCAATTTTAGTAATTGTTTCATCATCAGAAACAATAATATTAGGCCAATCTCTATCAAATTTATCTTTACTAAATGATTTTCTTGTTGCATCAATAAACAATGATGTGCCTGCTTCGTCTTTAACAATAATCGTATCTCTCTTCGGATCAATATTTCCTAATGTCAGCCAAACGATCATATTTAGATCATTAATATCGACTTCTTTATCAATAATTAAAGCTATTTTCATTTCCCTTCTTAAATTATCGATTTTTCCAAGATTACCAATAAAATCAGCCATATTATTTACCTTGGTTTTATCGATTGCAATTATTGTTAGATTTAATAATTCTTTAAGACAATATATATCAGTTATTTCCGGAAATTGATTTTGGAGTAGTTCTTTTATAAGAAATTTGGACTTACTAATTTCTAAGTTATTGTTCCCTTTAATCTCTTCGTTAAACTTTGTGGTTGCATCTATACCAAGTTTGCTTCCATAAGCGTAATTCGTTGATGCATGATCCAGAATATCTAATGGTCCCATACTAAAATGTAGATCAGATAAAATATCAACGTTTTTTGCCATGATATTAATGACTTCATTATAATTATGAATATCTACCTCTTGATCAACAACAATTAAAACTTTATTAAACATCATTTGGCCTGCTCCCCAAAGTGAGTTCATCACTTTAATAGCATGACCAGGATAAGATTTTTTTATCTTAACAATAACCAGATTATGAGCAACACCAACAAAAGGAAGGCAAAAATCGATTATTTCGGGAAGCATTGATATTTTAATTGGGGTAAGGAATATTCGTTCAGTTGCTTTTCCAATCCATGCATCTTCCATAGGAGGAATACCTACAATCGTTGCAGGATAAATTGCATTTTTGCGATGAGTTATGCATGTTACATGAAGTTTTGGATACATGTCGGCGAGAGAGTAAAAACCTGTATGATCTCCAAATGGACCTTCAAGAATAAAATCTTCCTTAGTATCTATAAATCCCTCTATAATAATATCCACATCTATCGGAACTTCAATATCTTGGGTTATACATTTAACAAGCTCTACTCTTTTTTTACGCAAAAATCCTGCGAACACAAATTCATCAATATTATCTGGCAATGGGGCTGTTGCCGAATAAGTATATACCGGATCGCCTCCCAATGCAACTGCCACGGGCATTTTTTGTTCCAACCTCTTATATTCTGAATAATGACGAGCTCCTACTTTATGCATATGCCAGTGCATACCAGTTAATGATTTATTAAATACTTGCATTCGGTACATTCCAACATTTCGCAATCCAGTTACAGGATCTTTTGTAATAACCATTGGTAAAGTTACAAACCGACCACCATCTTCGGGCCAGCATTTTAGTATTGGCAATATATTAAGGTCTGGATCATAATGTATAACCTCCTGACATGATCCTTTGCCTTTTTTTATTTTGGGCATCCATGAAGCTACATTCGAAAGTGTTGGTAAAACTCTCAGTTTATCCAATATTCCCTTTTTGGGTTCGGTTAATTCTCCAAATAACTTACGAATATTCTTACCTATATCATTAAGATCATCAATACCAAGCGCAATACACATTCTTCTTTCCGAGCCAAAGGCATTTATCAATACAGGAAAATCAGTACCATTGTTTTCGAATAATAGAGCTTTTCCTCCATTAAAACTTTTTGAAAACCGATCGACAATTTCTGTGATTTCCAATTCTGGATTCACATATTCTTTAACTCTTATCAGTTCTTTATTGACTTCAAGAGTTTTAATGAAATGATGCAATGAACTGTATGGCATATTAATTCTCCGGTATTAAACAGAATATGTAAAAATATTAAAAAGGCTGGCAAAATGCCAGCCTTTTTACATATATGGAAATTTATTCTACTTAATAAATTTAAAATTACGACCAAGATATTTAGCTGAATCGCCTAATGTTGATTCTATTCTAAGTAATTGATTGTATTTTGCAATTCTGTCTGAACGTGAAGCTGAGCCCGTTTTGATTAGTCCTGTATTTAATGCAACAGCTAAATCAGCAATGGTGGTATCTTCTGTTTCGCCAGAGCGATGGCTTATGATTGATGTAAAAGCATTTTCTGATGCCAAGCGAACAGCATTAATTGTTTCAGTTAGTGTTCCAATCTGATTTACCTTAATAAGGATTGAGTTGGCTGTTTTTTCTTTTATCCCTTTTTCCAGTCTCTTAACATTGGTTACAAAAATATCATCACCAACTATCTGGATCTTATGACCAAGTTCTTTTGTTAATTCTTTCCAACCAGTCCAGTCGTCTTCGTCCATACCATCTTCTATTGATAAAATCGGATAATCTTTAACCCATTTTTTCCAGTAATCAACCATTTCAGAAGAAGAATAGTCTTTATTGTTTGACTCGAAATGATAAACTTTTTTTTGTTTATTATAAAACGATGATGCTGCAGGATCTAAAGCAATATAAATATCTCTTCCTGCTTTATAACCAGCTTTTTTAATTGCTTCAAGAACAACCTCAATAGCTTCTTCATTCGACGATAAATTTGGTGCAAATCCACCTTCATCGCCAACGTTTGTAGAATGTCCTTTTGATTTTAGAACTAATTTTAAATTGTGGAAAACTTCTGTTCCCATTCTTAGAGCATCACTAAACTTTTCAGCTCCAACAGGCATTATCATGAATTCCTGAATATCTATTTTATTATCTGCATGTTGTCCTCCATTTAAAATATTCATCATTGGAATAGGTAATGTGTTAGCATTAACTCCACCAATATAGCGATATAACGACATCCCATATTCAATAGATGCGGCACGTGCAGCAGCTAATGAAACACCCAGAATTGCATTAGCACCTAAGTTTCGTTTATTTTCAGTTCCATCGAGGTCAATAAGTGCTTTATCTATTAAACCTTGCTCATCAACAAATAATCCCTGTAATTCATCATTAATAATTGTGTTAACATTTTCAACAGCTTTTGTAACACCTCTTCCCATATACTGAGTTTTGTCGCCATCTCTTAATTCAACAGCTTCGTGAATACCTGTTGATGCACCTGATGGTACGGAAGCTCGCCCTATTATTCCATCACTGGTTACTATTTCAACTTCAACAGTAGGATTTCCTCTCGAATCAAGAATTTGTCTTGCATGTATACCTGCTATTTGTCCCATAATTATCTATTGTTAGTTTACCATTAAAATCTACCTATCAAAATTAACATATTCTGAAGAAAAATAATAGTCTCATGAAATTTATAAACATAAAAAAAGCGAGTAAAAACCCGCTTTATATATCCATAAAATAAGAATTTTATTCTTCTTTTTTCTCTTCAGAACTGTCTGTCTGTGCTTCTTCAACTTTGTTTTCAACAACTTTAGCAGTTTCTGCAACAGGTTCTGTTGTCTTAACTTTATCAGCCTTTTTAGTACTAGTTCTTTTTCTTCGTGTTGAAGATTTAGTTTTAGTATCTGTTTTTGCTGCTAATAAGTTTTCATTAAAGTCAACTAATTCAATAATACACATATCTGCGTTATCACCTAAGCGAAAACCTGTTTTTAAAATTCTTGTATAGCCACCTGGTCGTTCGGCAACTTTTACACTTATTTCTCTGAATAACTCAGTAACAGCTTCTTTACTTTGAAGATGACTAAATACTTCACGACGAGCGT
>JAIFLC010000120.1 GCA_020049295.1 Bacteroidota bacterium | reverse complement strand
TAGCTGCATATTGCCTGTAGTCGATGCTCTTGTTCCAGCTTCAAGTATTTCATGAAGATCGGTTTCTGAAATCGGCGTATTTTTATATTTTCGAATTGATCTGTGATTGAATAATGTTGAAAGCATGCTTGTTGAAATTTATTAATTGTGATTAGCGAATATTTACTGGTGAATGGATTACAATCCCTAAATTAGGTTAATCAATTTTTAATTATTAATACACCAAATTAAATCATTCTTTTCTATTTCTTATCAGTACAAACATACAAAAATCAACCTAAGATGAATAATGATCCAAATCAGGTTTTGATTTTTTATTAATAGTAAAGATAAAAAATCCCGCTATAAGCGGGATAAATTATTATTTTGTGAGAAATAGTGTTAAAAAATAAATGATTTTACTCCTAATCCAAAATAAAACTGGTTACCTAAAACAGGATCACTGTCTCCAGAAGTTGAAGATATTGTTACATAGTTACCTTCCATTGTAAGGCCTACAGCACTCGAAAGCATAAACATAACCCCAAAACGACCTGTAATTGAGGTTTGCTTACTATCACCTTCATAGTTTGTTTCAGTGTCTTTATATGCATATTTATAAAATTGATATGATGCTCCAATATAAGGATAAACACGGCGATCTTTGTGGCCAGCAATATAGTATGTAAGTGATGGACCTAAACCCAATGAATTGCGGCTGTAACTTCCTTGCGAATAAAAATGTGCAAGAAAATCAATTCCAATAGATAAGGACGGAACAATAAAAATCGAAAAATCAGGATTTATACTTATATCAAAAGATCTACCATTATCAGACTCATTGGATAAATCACCTCCAGAAGAACTGAGAGAAATGTTTCCGCCTAAAGACATACTTCCGGCGTCGGTAGCAAACATAGGTTGTGCGTAAAGATTAGCTGCAAAACCAAAAATAAATAAAAGGATTAATAACTTTTTCATGGTGTACTTATTTAGTTTACTAATATTTTGTGATATAAAATTACAAAAGATTATGTAATAAACAAGCAAAAAAAAGACCGGGCAAGCTACTCATATCGCACCGCTCAACCGTCTACCCTTGCTTCCTTCCGGACCTGGGGGAGTTCAACAGGAGCTGGTCGTATGAGACTTACCCGGGGGCACAAAAATAGTAATTTATTGATTGTTTTCAAACATTTAATTTATTATTTATAAAAAAACGGATATATTTGTTTCTACCTTAATTTAAATTTTAAAACTATGAACGAAAATTCTACATTCTGGAAATCAAGCATTACAAACGGAGTAATATTAGCTATTGTTTTAATTATTTATTCTGTTCTATTATATATCCTTGATTTAAGCACTAATAAATCACTTGGATATATTACTTACCTCTTTTTAATTGTTGGTTTATGGTGGTTTACAAAATCATATCGTGATAATAATTTGGGTGGAAATATTTCTTATGGACAAGCACTTGGATATGCTACTATAATTATTGTCGTTGCTGCCTTAATTAGCAGTATTTATAGTTATGTATTTTTGAAATATATCGATCCATCTCTGATTGATAAAATGGCTGCTTTGGGTGAAGAAGAAATGTTAAAACAAGGAATGAGTGATGAACAGATAGAAATGACTCAATCAATGAGTAAGAAATTTATGAAACCCGGCCTAATGAATATTATGGGATTCTTAGGTACTGTATTAATTGGTTTTATCATAGCTTTAATTACTTCAGCTATAGTTAAGAAGGAAGGCGATCCTTATAAAACAGCAATGAAAGAAGTAGATTAAGAATGTATATCTCAGGGGAAATCTTTTCCCCTGTTTAATTCCTTTTAAAATGGACATTTCGGTAATTGTACCTTTATATAACGAAAATGAATCGCTTCCGGAATTGGTCGCATGGATTGACCGTGTAATGACTAGAAGCAATTTTTCGTATGAGGTTATTCTCGTTGATGATGGGAGTACTGACGGTTCCTGGCAGGTAATAAATCATTTAAGCGAAAAAAACAATAAAATAAAAGGAATTAAATTCCGAAGAAATTATGGTAAATCTGCAGCTTTGCATACCGGATTTGGCGAAGCAAAAGGTGATGTTGTAATTACTATGGATGCCGATTTGCAGGATAGTCCGGATGAAATTCCAGAACTTTATCGTATGATCCAGTCCGAAGGATTTGATCTAGTTTCGGGCTGGAAGAAAAAGCGATACGACCCGATTACCAAGACTATTCCAAGTAAACTTTATAACCGCACTGCTCGTGCACTAACCGGAATAAAGCTGCACGATTTTAACTGCGGACTTAAAGCATACAAAAATGAAGTTGTAAAAAATATCGAGGTTTATGGTGAAATGCATCGTTATATTCCTGTAATTGCTAAAAAAGCAGGATATAATAAGATCGGTGAAAAAGTTGTGAATCATCAGGAGCGTAAGTACGGTGTTACCAAATTCGGATTAGATCGTTTTATCAAAGGGTATCTTGATTTATTATCTATTACTTTTATTACCAAGTTTGGCCAACGACCAATGCATTTGTTTGGTACCTTAGGTACACTTATGTTTATTGTGGGTTTTCTTTCAACTGCCTGGTTGGGTGCTAAAAAGATTTATTTTATTTCAAATGGTATTCCTGCAGATTTGGTTACTAAAAGTCCTTATTTTTATCTTGCACTTACTTCGATGATTATTGGTACTCAATTATTTATTGCAGGTTTTCTCGGAGAACTAATTTCAAGAAACTCGAGTGATCGAAATAATTACCAAATTGCCGAAAAAATAAACGTATAACTGTGACAAAAATTCTTGTTGGCCCGGCTTTTCCTTTACGTGGTGGTATAGCAGATTTTAATCAAGCCCTGGCTAATGCATATTTAATACAAAACTCCAAAACCAGAATTTATTCATTTTCGCTTCAGTATCCTGGCTTTTTATTTCCTGGAAAAACCCAATTGAGCGAAGGAGTAAAACCCAATAATATTGAGATAGAAACCTGCAATAACTCAATAAATCCAATTAACTGGATAAGAATAGGGAATAAAATTGCCCATCAGAATCCTGAGTATGTGGTTGTACAATACTGGATGCCTTTTATGGCGCCATGCCTTGGAACAATTATCCGCAGAATAAAAAAGAAATCAAATGCAAAAGTAATTGCAATAACGCACAATATTATTCCTCACGAAAAATTCCCAATTACAAAGCTTCTTACTAAGTATTTTGTGAAAAAATGTGATGGATTTATTACATTGTCCAAATCGGTATTGTCTGATCTTGAATTATTTACACCCAATCAGAATAAGCTATTTATCCCGCACCCTATTTATAATACGTTTGGTAACAAGGTTTCAAGAGAAGTAGCCCTGGAACACCTTAAACTGTCAACAGATTTTAGTTATATTCTCTTTTTCGGTATTATTAGGAAGTACAAAGGATTGGATATTTTATTAAAAGCTCTTTCTGACGAGAGATTAACAAATAAAAGCATCAAACTAATTGTTGCTGGTGAGTTTTATGATGATCCATCTTACTATCATAAAATTATTCAGGAAAATAATTTGCAGGAAAAAGTTGTGTTTTCACCCGGTTTTATACCCAACAACGAAATCAAATATTATTTCAGTGCTTGTGATATTGTCGCCCAAACGTATAAAAGTGCTACCCAGAGTGGCGTTACACAAATAGCATATCATTTTGAAAAACCCATGTTGGTAACTGATGTGGGTGGATTGGCAGAAATAGTTCCTCATCAGAAAGTAGGATATATTGCTAAAATCGATTCAGAAGATGTAGCCAATTGCTTGAATGACTTTTTTGAAAATCACCGTGAGGAAGAATTCTCAAAAAATGTTGCTACCGAAAAGGAAAAATTTGGATGGGATAAAATGATCGAGGCTATCGAGAAGTTAGTCCACCAGAACTAACCTAAGGAACTATTTCCAATAGTAAACAATTGTTTAGGTTTACATCTATTAATATGCCTGAACATTCTCCTTTTATTTTTACATGATAATTTTTAGAGATATTATTCAGATGTATTTTTTGTTTGTTACTCAAACAGCAGCTAATCGCCAGAAATTCATCATCAGTTTGTAAGAAAACAATACTTTGGGCTTGGTCTATGTCTTTAATAATTCCCTCTACTACTATTATTTTTCCAATGTATTTCTTGTTAGCTAGCTCTTCATTTAGTATAAAATCAGTTAATAGATTTGGTGCAGTTATTTCATAATCGGCTTTTGTAAAACGGATATTCTGAGTGGACCTAAAAACCCAAATAATTGATATACTTCCAGTGATAATTACAACGAACAAAACAAGCAAACCTTTTTTTAAATATTTATTCATAAAGCTTACTTTTTATACGGTTCGAAATTCATATCAACCTTGACTAAAATTTGATTTGCTACTCTGTGTTCTACCAGTTTAGGAACCTTAATTCCGAAATCGGAAATCGATAATTTAAATTCCGAAGTGGCATTAATTCTCTTATTTTGGATTATAATCTGACCCGTTACTTCGATTGCTTTTGTGATTCCTTTTATTGTAATTTCTCCTTTAACCGTTACAAATAAAGTGCTATCTTTCGTTATGTTTAGCGTGCTAAAATTCACTACTTCTCCTTTAAAAGTAGCTTTTGGGTATTTATCAGATTCCATATATTCTTCGCTAAAATGCTCCTTTGCTGTGGCAAGAGTAAATTCAAAGCTTTTTATTAAAACTGCAAACTGAAGTTTGCCCGAATTAATATCAAAAAAACTTGCAACTTGGTAGTTATTCGCATCAATATCAATCGCATCAGTTTTAGAAACAAAATAAATATGTCCGTTTCGGGTAAAATAAGTATCTTGCCCAAAGGATAAAAGGCCACAAAACACAAAAACCAGTATTATAAAAAATCTATTCATTTCTATTTTTTGTTTTTGTATTGCCTAGCGTAAATACCTGCGACAGATTAAATCCAAAACGAATATCACCATCAAAAAAGTTTGAAGTAGTTTCTCCCAGAAATTTATTTTCTGTCATGGCAGCTGCATTGGTTAACATCAGCTGAAAAACATGGCTGCCGATTTGTATATCAAAACCTATAGCAACTGGATCATAAAACTGGAAGCCGTATCGAGGTACATCATTTATAACCCAATAATACTCAGCATTAAACGCAATCCGACGAGTAATTAATATACGTCCACCAAAGCCAAGTGAATATAAATCATTTGGTTCTGCTTTTGTTTCGACAAGATTTCGGTGAACAAGGGTAGGCGAAATCTGAAAAGATAACCGATCTGAAAATTTTCTCCCGATTAATAATTGGTACGCATAATCTAAGCGTGAATTAAAATCATTATCACGTATTTCGTCTGAATATTTTTTCGATGTATGAGTAAGAAAAGCATTTAAGGTCATTGTTACAGGCATATTTCCAGCACCAGATGATTGCTTAAATAAAGTATATTTTACAAAACCATAATTGGTTTGATTGTAGGTGGCTCGTGCTATTCCAATATTTAATCTGTCAGTAATTCCGTAATATAAACCAAAATAGGTACTTGCCTCGTCGAACCCTAAAAAGTTATTATCGGATGTGTTCATTTCGGCAAACCTATGAGCAACCCTGAAATCAAGTCCGTATTTTGGTAAGAGTTCGACCGAATGCCCGTTTAAAATTCTCGATGACTTAAATGTGCCAGTTTCAAAAAGCTTAATTTTATCAAGCTCCTCTTCAAGTAACTTATCCCAATTCTCTTCCTGGCAAAAACCATTTATAGAAATGAATTGCATTATAACAAGCGATAAAAAGAATATATGAGATTTAATTTTCATTTATTCAATCTTTTATTGTGTTATTCCCAGTAGCATAAAGCTGGTTTATTTCCAGGCTCGATAAAGCATAATTATAGATTATGATATCATCAATAACCCCTTGAAAATATACATCATTTTCGTTCGCGCCAGTTATTGATTTTCCTATAATCATTTTTTCTGATGCAAGATTCAATAATATATTTTTTATAATCTGACCAGCTTTTTCACCATTTACATATATAACTGGATTTTTACAGGCTGAAACATAAATATGATACCATTCATAATATCTGAAATAGTAATCTGTATTTAGTTCGTCGAGGTTATTATAAAATGCGGTAACATTAAAAGTAGTTGGGCCAGAATAACCATCGATATTTGTTTTTACAGCATTGGCACCATAATCAAAAAGGGATGAAAGATTACTTCGTCCTGAACCGCAGTTAAACCAGAACGAAATGGAGATTGAATCTTGCTGACCAAGCTCAATTTCGATATACTGATCTGTTCCATTTAAAAGCAATGCATTGTTTGGGTTATCAAATCTGTCGTGAGTAAGTTGAGGTGAGCCATAACTAATTACAGTTTTTGGTTCATCGTTTTCGTCTTCAATGCTTCCATTAAAAGGTAGTGCGAGTATTGTTTTTTTTAAACCCAGCGTGTCGTTATCTTCAATTGGTGGTTTGTAATATAATTGTTCGGCATTTTCATACTGACATGAGGTTATAATAACCCCAAACACTAAATATCCAAAAGTTATTCGCACAAAATGCATACTGGCATAGCAAGGATTAATAATCAAGCAATTTAAGTATTTAGTACCAAATAAAAAAAACAATATATTGGGCAAAAACAGTCGTATTAAAACATTTATTTTTTCCTAATACCTTGCTTTTAAAAGTGCTATAACTTTTTTATCGATAGGAAATGTAAGCTCATCTTCAGATATTTCTGAAATTTTTCGCCATCTGAACGACATATTGCCATTTGTTAACTCAGGAAAATCAAATGGAATTTGTGAAATTTTAAATTTTATGGGTGGTATAAACTTGGCAAGATAATATATACTGATTAACTGATGATTATCGAAAAAATAAGCTGGCTGGTAATAATCAGTTGTATAAAAATGACTTATTATTTCTATTTCCTGATCCATTTCTTCCTTCACTTCACGCTTTAAACAATCAATTGTTCCTTCGCCAAAATTCATCCCTCCACCTGGGAATTTGGTCATTTTCATGTTAAGCATAAACTCATCGCTCAGCAGAACTTCATTGTTCTGGTTAATAAAAATTCCGTAAACACGAATAATAAATGCAGGTTTTTTTGTTTCCATTTATTGATTCAATAAAATGAATTCTATAATTTTTTCTGATTCATCCGGATGAAACCATTGAATTTCATTATCGCGTCCAAACCATGATATTTGGCGTTTTGCATAATGCCGTGAGTTACGCTTTATTAATTCAATGGCTTTTTCAAGAGATATAGAACCATCAAAATAATCAAATAGTTCTCTGTACCCAACCGTATTTAATGAGTTCAGGTGTTTTTCTTTGTAAAACGATCTGGCTTCCTCAACCAGTCCTTCTTTAATCATTTGATCTACCCGAAGATTGATGCGTTCATACAACTCATCGCGATCGCGTTGTAATCCTATTTTAAGAATCCTGAAATTACGGTCTTTCTTTGGATTAGTTAGAAATGACGAATATGGTTTTCCTGTTTGCAAAGTTACTTCGAGTGCTTTTAAAATACGTTTGGGATTCTTGGTATCAGCCTGTCGATAATAATCTGGATCGAGCATTTTAAGCTGCATACGTAAACTTTCAACACCTTCGTTTTTCAGTCTTTCTAATAATTCAGTTCGTAATTCATGATCTATAGTTGGTAAATCATCAATTCCATTACAAACTGCATTAATGTATAGTCCGGAACCACCTGTCATGATTACGTTATCGAAACTTTGAAAAAGGGTATCAAGCAATTCAAGTACTTCGACTTCAAACATACTTGCATTATAATAATCATAAATAGATTTAGTTCCGATAAAGTGATGTTTTACTTTTTGTAATTGGCTTTTAGTAGGAACAGCAGTTCCAATTTTGAGCTCTTTATAAACCTGACGCGAATCACACGAAATGATTTCGGTATTTAAACGCTGGGCAATATCAATACTAAGATCGGTTTTCCCGACTCCTGTAGGACCAATTATTGCAATCAGAGTTTTCATTTGTTGATTATAAGTTTAATAGAAATTTTAGTGTATCAACATTATCTGCATAATCCCATAATTCGGGTTGTTGCGCTTTACCAAATTGGAGAGCATTTGTAATCATATCAGATCCGGAGACTATACACTGTATCTGATCACAATTTATCTCCAAATAATTGACAACGTCTTTTAAATTTTTATAATACTCGTAATAAATTACTCCAATGGGTGATGCAATCTGGGAATCTTCTTTTAAAAGTACAAATCCATTATCCAGATAAGGTGTTTGATTCATCAGGTAAATCGACCTGTTATAATCATAGTTATTCGCATATTTATTATGCTGATATAGATATTGATACTGGTTAATATTCTTAAAAAGGTTTTCGAAACTATAGTTTTCAGGTACAAATAATTTCGAAATATTGCGGCAACCCAATCCAAAATACTGGAAAATATCATCTGCCAATAGAGAAATTTGTTCATTAGTTTCAGAACCAGTAATTACTGCTATTGAGTTTCTGTTATGGCGAATAATATTTGGGTATTTCCCAAAGTAATATTCAAAATACCGCGAAGTATTATTACTTCCGGTGGCAATAATTGCATCAAATCTGACAAGTAGGTTTTCTTCAAAAAATATTCGATTTTTTAATTCTGAGTTTGCATTTGTTAGAAAATCTGCAATAAATATTAATAGCCGGTTATCTTTAGAGGAGAGTTTGCCAACAAAAATGTTTCCACTAATTAACACCGAAATGAAATCATGAAAACCTACTAAAGGTAAATTCCCTGCGGTAACAACTCCTATTCGCTTCGGTTCTTTTTCCTCATTCAATTCAGGATATTTGGATAGCCATTTTTTAATATTTTCTTCTTGTAATGAATTTCCTATTGCTCTTATTGCAATTCTGATATTTTCTTCGGTAAACCACGGATTATTAAAATGATCACTTTCGACAATTTCAGTTAGTTTTTTTGATGATATCGTTTCAAGGTTTTTATTTTCAGAAAAATCTCTAAAAAAATCACCCAAGCTTTTAAAAGATAAAATTCGTTTAGCTAAATCCATAATGAAACTTGATTCACTTTAAATAAAAAAAGGATGACCATAATAATAGTCATCCAAAATTATATAATTATTTGTTATGATTTTAAAGCTAGAATGATTCCCATGGAAGTTGTGTAAATATTGCACTCAAAGCTACACCAGCTATAAGTAACCAAATTATTACAACCACAACATATAGTGAAGATAAAACAGTACCTATAATTGCACAAACACGACCAGCATTAAGATTCTTTAATGAACTCATTGTATATGCTTCTGGATTGTTATTATAAACTGTTTTTGCTTTTGAAGACAAAACAAGTGCAATAATACCCATTGCAAGTCCAAAAAGTCCATAACACCAACAAACTGCTATTGATAAAATACCAAGTACTAGAACTGCAGTCGAATTGGGTAATGTTTGTTGAATTCCCTGGTTTACAGGTTGATTTGCATTTGTATTTTCCATAGGATTAAAATTAGGTTAATAATCTATAAATATAGCTTAAAACAATAATTGAAGCATTAAAAATGAATAAATATTTTAGGTATGTTCCTCCATTTTTGAATTTAAAAATAAGATGTACAAATAAAAAACCAATCATAATAATCGTTGGGATCAAGGCTGGATACAAAATGATACTTTCCCAAAGATTTCCTTTTAATAATTCGATAAACGATCTCTGCATGCCACATCCCGGACATTCAATGCCAAAATATTTCTTGTAAAAGCAGCTCTGTAAATGTGATTCGAGCCAGTGAATTAAATTATTAAGCATAAAGGTTTCTGATGATATTAGTCTTTCGAAAAAAGTATAGAAACATAATCAACCACTTCACTTGATGCAATTATTTCGCCTGAATGGCCTATTCGTAAAATATCAACCTGTGGTTTTTCTGTTACCAGATTAGCATACTCAATTAAAGTCATTATGGGTCCGTAACCACAAACAGAAATGTTCTTTTCGCGAACAACCTTCTCAATGGCTTCGGTGTTCTGAGCTATTATTTGTTCAATAACAAATGAGTCTTGTTTTTTACCTAGCTCTGGTGATATATAATGCGAAAAATCTGATGAAGCGATAATTAATGTATTTCTCTTCAGCTGATTTACTGCTTTTGAAATTTTCCCTGCTAAAATTTTAGCATTTTTCTGACTTTGATTCATCATCGTAATGGGTACAATTTTAAATGGATATTCCAGAAATATCTGAAGCAGAGGAACCATTACTTCGGCCGAATGTTCATAGCGTTGCTCAACATCTGAGACCGGAATACCCAGATTGTTACCAAATTCTGTGTCTAAAAGTACTTCACCAAGCGGTGTCTCCCATATTTCATTCGAGTCGAATGCCATTTCATGACCTAATCCTGAATGGTTTGGATTAATAATTACGATAGTATCAAATACTTGTTTGGATTGTTTCAAGATTTCAAAAAAGTGAACTGCTTCGTATGCCGAAAACATATATCCTGCATGAGGGACAACTCCTCCAATTATATTCTTTTTGGCTAACTCCGTTTTAATTTTTGGTAGTTCTTTCTTTAAAATAGTATCGATCTGATTTATTATACTTTCCTTATCGCCTGGATAAAATTTACCTGCAACAACTGTTTTTCTTCTATTTAGCATAATTTTTATTTACAAATTCAATAATACCAATAATTTATTGGGACTAAAGTCCCTAGAAGTATTGTTTTATAACCCCAGCCTTAAGGCTGGGGTTATAAATTTTACACAAATTTGGGCTTTAGCCCATTATTATTAATTAAAATTATCAAAGCTATCAAAAATACTTTAGCACTTTATTCCCACATTTACTGCAATTCCCAGACTTATCAACAGAAATAATCTTTGTAAAATATCCACTTCGGCTAATTAAAAGCTCATTGCAGAAATTACAAAATGTATTATTTCCTTCATCAAGCAAAACATTTCCAAGATATACAAAATCGAGATATTTTTTAGCAATTTCAAATAGTAATTTCATTTGATCTATTGAGGTTTGATCAATGGTCATTTTGTAGGTCGGGTAATATCGTGAGATGTGAAGTACTATTTCTTTTCCTAAGGTTTCTGCTATCCATCGACACATATTTTCGAACTCTGCTTCAGAATCATTAAGGGTCGGAATGACCAGATTTGTAATTTCCAGATGTTTGCCTGCTTTAATAATGCTTTTTAGTGTTTCTTTAACAGGTTCGAGTTCGGATTTAGTATACTTTTTGAAAAAATCATTATTAAATGCCTTTAGATCAACATTATAAGCATCGATATATTGATGCAATTCACTAAGCGGTTCTGGATTAATAAAACCATTGGTAACCATTACATTTTTTAATCCGGCTGATTTAATGATTTTTGCTGTATCCAGCATAAATTCGAAAAAAACTGTAGGTTCATTATAGGTGTAAGCAACGCCAATATTTGAGTTACGCGATAAGGCAAGATTTTTAATTTGTTCAGGACTATATAAGGAACAATCTCTGTCAAATTCATCAACAGAGGTTTGAGAGATGCTGTAGTTCTGGCAAAATTGACAATGAAGATTGCATCCTACACTTCCGATCGACAAAATTTCTTTACCAGGATAAAAGTGATATAGGGGCTTCTTTTCTATTGGATCAAATCCAATAGATGAAATCCTTCCGTAATTCTCAGAAACCAATAATCCTTCTTCGTTTTTTCTTACTTTGCAAATTCCTCTTTTGCCAATGGATATAGCACAATTATGAGGGCATAAATTACATACCACATTTCCATTATTTAACTTACTGTAGAAAAGAGCTTCCATTTGATTATCTGATCACAAAGCTTGAAAAGTTTGAAATTGGGATATTGTGGCAATTTATTTTTTCAACCATTGCCCATGCAGGACCTCTTTGGCACCATTCAGTAAACTGATCAAGATATTCTGGTTCGCCTTCGATCTCAAAATATACAGTGCCGTCTTCTTTGTTTTTTACAAACCCCGTTATTCCTAATTCATGAGCTTTTTTAAGTGCACTGTATCTAAATCCTACACCCTGAACTTTTCCTTCGACTATTATCATTAAACATTTTTTCATATTTCATCAATCATACCTAGTTACTTTAAAACTCATAATTTCAAGTTCCGAATTATCTGTATCAGCAAGATCAGCCAGATTCTTCACAAACCTGATTTGATCTTCCCCTGTTTTTAAAGCTTTGGTATTCGGTAAGACAAATGCAGATTTACCCGTTTTATCTTTAATAAAAACACCCTGCTTAATAGGATTTAGATCGATTATCTCATCAACTTTCTGAGGTAATGATAATACATCAACAAAAACTTTTATGTTTTCCATTCCTTTTTCTAGCTTACTATTAGAACTTTCGGCTGCAGTTAAGGCATTAGAAACTATTTCTTCATAAAGTAGTAACTTTTGTGGATAAACGTTTCCGAAATATGAAATCAGGGTGTCTTTTAAATCATAAATGTAAACTATGCATCCCAGGTTTAGTTTAAGATCAGGGGTAATTTTACTCTCCTCCATTTTTCTAATCTGACCCGTAGTTTTATAAAACAATATCGTGTCAAATGCTATTTTGGCATAATGCGTTTTTGGTTGAAACATAACGATTGGTTTTTCTTTAACATTTTCTTATAATCGATATGGATTAAAATTTCCATAATAAGAGAGATAGACAAGTAAAGATATAATAATAATGTACCAACTAATTAATAACTAATAAAAGTAAATTTACAACATTTGATTATAAACTTCAATCTTAATCATTTTTAATTTTGCTTTATAAAGAATTGGTTTAAATGGCCTGATTAAAGTTGATCATATCTTAAAAAATTAAAAAATAGATGTACAACTGATTATTTATTTATAAGATGTATTATTTTTGAATGAATAATAATTAGTTATGATTTCCTCAGGATTATTTTTTGAAAATCTTCACATTGCTTTAAGCTCAATTCGTTCGAATTTACTCAGAACCATATTAACCATTTTTATTATTGCATTTGGTATTATGGCTTTGGTTGGTATTTTAACCGCAATCGATTCGATTAAAGGTTCAATAACTAACCAGTTTGCTAGTATGGGAGCAAACTCCTTTTTTATTGTTAACAGAGATAATAGAGTAAGATTAGGAGGAGAAGGGAGACCTAATTATTATCGAAGTATTGAATATCGGGAAGCAATGGCATTTAAGAGTGACTTTACTTTTCCAGCACAGGTTTCTATTTCAACTTTTGCATCGCAGATTGCAACCGTTAAATATAAATCTGAGAAGACAAACCCAAATATTTCAGTTATCGGTTCCGACGAAAACTACCTGCTTTTATCTGGTTACGAAATTAATAAAGGTAGAAATTTTGGGTTAAATGAGATTCTTTCAAATGCACATGTGGTTATCATTGGATCGTCGTTAGTAAAAGATATTTTCGCTAAAGATGAAGATCCTATTGACAAAATCATTAACATTGGTTCTGGACGCTACAGAGTTATAGGTGTATTAAAAGAAAAAGGATCGAGTTTTGGTTCTACTGGTGATGATATTTGTATATTGCCCATAACGAATGTTAGACAGTATTTTTCTCGTCCCGATATGAATTTCAGAATTTCTGTAATGCCCATATCTTCAAGTCTTTTAAATGCTGCAGTAAATGAGGCAGAAGGAGTTTTTAGGATTATTCGCAAGCTTAAAAGTATTGAGCAAAGTAATTTTTCTATTGAAACCAGCGATAACCTGGCTAACCTTTTAATAGAAAATATCCAAACGGTTACATGGGCAGCAACAATTATCGGAATAATTACCCTTTTTGGAGCAGCTATCGGATTAATGAATATTATGCTGGTATCGGTAACTGAACGTACTCAGGAAATTGGAATCAGAAAAGCTATCGGTGCCAAAGCATCTATTATTCGTAGACAGTTTTTGTACGAGTCGATATTGATCGGTCAGCTTGGTGGAATATTTGGGATTATCTTAGGAATTCTTATAGGAAATGTTGTATCTTTATTAACTAATGGAAATTTTGTAATTCCATGGTTGTGGATAATTGGAGGTGTTGTTTTGTGTTTTATTGTCGGTCTTATTTCAGGAATATTTCCTGCCATTAAAGCATCTAAACTCGATCCAATTATTTCTCTCAGGTATGAATAATTTATTTCAGTTTTTTTTTATATATTCGCTGAATTATGAAAGAATTGATTTTAGAAAAAACTGTTAAAACCCCATATGTTTATTGCGATGCCAAATCCGGTATTATAAAAATTAATGGTCGTTCAATACCCGAAAATCCAGAAGAATTTTATACACAGATTTTTAATTGGCTAAAAGATTATTATGCTCAACCTCAGGCAGAAACAACTGTTCAGGTTCAACTTGAGTATATAAATAGTGGATCATCAAAATTTATACTCGAGCTTTTTTATATTATTCAGGATTTTCATAAAGTTGGATCTTCCTCAAAAATAAACTGGTATTACGAAGAAGATGACGAAGCTGTATTGGAGCTTGGTAAGCATTACCAGTCAATACTTTCAATTCCTTTTAAACTTATAGAAACATATTAAAATTATATGTAAGCAAACAAAAAACCCTAAAACTAAGTTTTAGGGTTTTTTTCTTAAACATTGGTATTCTTAAAATAATTTTTCAGCAAGGTCAACAACTCTGCATGAATAGCCCCACTCGTTATCGTACCATGATAAAACTTTTACCATGTTACCACCAAGAACCATTGTGCTTTTAGCATCAAAAATTGAAGAGTGAGAATTGTGAATGACATCAACCGAAACTATTTCATCTTCGGTATATTCTAAAATTCCTTTCATCGATCCTTCAGCAGCTTTTTTCATGGCAGCATTAATTTCTTCCTTTGTAACTTCTTTCTTAAGAATAGCAACAAAGTCAACTAATGAGCCAGTTGGAGTTGGCACGCGAACAGCCATACCATCAATTTTCCCTTTTAGGTCGGGGATAATTTTGCCAACCGCTTTAGCTGCACCTGTTGTTGTCGGTATTTGAGAAACTGCTGCAGAACGTGCACGACGAAGATCACTGTGAGGTGCGTCAAGAATACGCTGATCATTAGTATATGAATGAATTGTGCTCATAAATCCACGTTCAACACCAAAACTATCATGTAATACTTTAACAATTGGAGCTAAACAGTTAGTAGTGCAACTTGCATTCGAAACGCAAGTATCGGTTGGTTTTAAATCTTTATCGTTAACACCCAACACAATCATGCGGTCAATCTCATCCTTTGATGGAACAGTTAAAATAACTTTTTTGGCACCATTCTTAATATGATCGCCATATCCTCCCTTTTCGCTTTCACGTTTTGTGAAAATACCAGTTGATTCAACAACCACATCAGGAGAAACACTCCATTTAATATTAAGAGGTGATTTTTCGGCAAAAACTCTATATTTTTTACCGTTTACAATAAGGTTTTCTGTATCGAATTCAACTTTACCTTCGTATCGTCCTTGGGTTGAATCATACTTCAGTAAATGAGCTAGTGTTTTTGTATCAGTAAGATCATTTATTCCTACAATTTCTAATTCTGGTCGTTCCAAGGCAATTTTAAATACATTACGGCCAATGCGTCCAAAGCCGTTGATTGCAACTTTAATTTTTGACATATCTTTTGATTTTAGTTGTTTCAAATTTATTAAAAATCAAAATTAACTATAAATACCAAAATTCTCAAGTTATTATACAGATTAATTCTAAATAATGTCTTATTATAACCTAAGCGTCTATGAACGAATACCTTCTTTAAATATGTTTAACAGCCAATTATTATTGTCGAAGTTTCTTTTTACGCCGTTTTAAATACTCTGGTGAGATTTGCTGTGCATTAGTAACTTTTCCAATGCGATAGGATAAAAAGAGAGTAAAATAAAATTGCTGATTATCATCAACAGCCATTATATCGAGGCTTTCCAAATATCCTTGCAGGATTATACCTGCTTCCAACGCATGAACAATATTCTCTTTTTGGCTAAATTCAAAATTAAGTCCTCCCTTAATAAAAAGTCCCGGAACTAGTGTTATTTCATTAAATCCTTTAAAAAAGGATGCTTTTCCATTTATATCTGCTGCGGTATGAATTGCAGGATTGAATTTCTCATCACGGATACCAAAAGTTGAATCGTTTATAGGATATAATATTTCATAGTAAATAGGTTTACGAATGGCGATTGATGGGCCTGTGGAGTAAAAATATCGTACTGCAACCGATTTTAAATCTCTTTTAACAAAAATTTCATTTTGTTTTCCATAGCCAAAACGTAAATCAAAAACACTATTTAGTTTTCCAAAAACAAATGATTCTGAAGAAAGAAATGAAGCGTTTGATGAATTGATTTCTTTGGGGTGTTTAATGACTGAAAAATCGATTTCATAAATATGTTTTTCAAAAGCATTTATTCTGCTACCATATCTATAACCCAACCCCCAACCATTTGAATTTAAATTTAAGGCAATCGTTTTCTCGTTACGGAAAAATATTTTTGGTAAATCATCAGATAAATCCTGCGGGAATGCCGAAAAAGCAGATAGAAAGAAGAATAATAAGAGAAGTAATTTAGAATTTGTCATAAAATAAAAAATCCGTCTCAAATGTAAATATAACCAATTTGAGACAGATACAAAGTATGTATTCAGTATATATTGTTCCTTAAAAAATAGAGTTTTAACTATACTTTTTGGGTTTGCTCAGTTTGAGCCTGGCCATAGGCTGGGCAATCTTTACTTTTGCATGAACTCATCACCGACACAACAAATAGTGCTACTACTAAAGCAATAATTATTTTTTTCATATACAGCAGTTTAAATAGTTTATTTTGGTTTATTATTCGCTTCTATATTATTTCAAAACTAACAAAAAAAAACAAATTTTAAAATTTAATACCTTTTTAAAACTAATCTTATTGATAAATATCATAAAGATATTTGGTATTGTTTTTTACTATTATTATTTTTTTTTGTTTCTTCCATTTGACCAACTTATTAAAAGTATTGATAAAAATTAGATTATAAGTGTCAATTTTAAAACAACATTAAAATTAAACAAACAAAATTCAAAAATCAATGGTTTACAAATGATTTTTAATAAACAACGAACAAATTGTTTTGTTTAAAAAATAAGCCTTCGAAATTTTACGAAGGCTTATTTAAGGGTCTTTATTTTATTTCAGAACAGGTATTCTGCCTGGAGTCCATGGTGATTTTGCTACATCAAGCTTAGATTCAAGTAGCTTTATATCTTTTGAGGCTATTTCTTCCAATCTCTTTAACAGTGGAGGAAACTCTTCATTTAGAATTTCAAATGATTTTCTTGACGAGTTGGTAATGTTAGAGGTTGAATTAATTTGAGCTTCAATAATATAATACAAACGTTGTGTTAATGGTACAGCTTGCGGTGGAATCTCTTCATCGCTGGCCTTTGCTTGTAATCCTTCAAAAATAAGACGGATATCAATAAGCTCTTTTTCGACTTTCTCTGCTTCTTTTAATAACTCGAGGCTAGTTCCCGGGGTACTTAAAATTGCTTGTTTAATAATATTAATTTTTTCTATAAGTTCTTTATTAAATTCAACGGTTCCAGACATTACTCTTGTCATTTCAGCTACCTTACGCTGAAAATCAACCAGTTCTTTTCTGTCAGTTGCAGGTATTGTGGTATTGTTTAAAGCAATTGCTTTAAATTCCTGTGCAGGGACCAACTCCGTAATTTCATTTTTTGTAACCATACTTAATGATACCTTATATTTACCAGGCATTACCATCCATGATCCTTTTTCTTCTTTTAAAGGATCAAATTTTTTATCATTCATTCTTAATGGAAAAGTATTGGCATAATTTAAATCCCAGTTTATTCGATTAATTCCTTTAGATGGTGATTTGGTAATTTTACGAATAACATTTCCTTGTTCATCAGTTATTGTAAAAATTAGATAGGGAGCAATTTCTTTTGACTCATCCTCAAGTTCTTTCCAGGTTGGCTGTGGAATAGGTTTTCCTTCTTTGAAAAGCTCTTTTTCCTTTTCTCTTCGAATATCTTTCTGCGTTTTAGGTACATCTTTTAAGTAATAAGTAAAAGTTGCACCATAAGGGGGATTTTCACCAAGATATTCAGTTGAACCTTGTCCATATTTATTGCTAGTCTGCATATACATCAGAGCATCTTTAACAGGGAAAATCAAAGCATTTTTTTCAACTAAGGCAGGTTTTACACTTCGCAAAGGTGAATAATCATCTAGAATATAAAATCCTCTACCAAAGGTTGCTGCAACCAAATCTGATTCTCTATTCTGAATAGCCAAATCCTTAACTGCTACTGATGGAATTCCTGATTTTATCTGAATCCATTCATCACCACCATTATATGAGAAATATACTCCAAACTCTGTTCCTGCAAAAAGCAAATCCCGATCAACAAAATCCTGTTCAATGGTATGTATGGTCCCATTATCATCAAAACCTTTGGTTATGGTTTTCCATGATTTTCCTTTATCTGTACTTCTTAAAAGGTATGGTTTAAAATCATCCCTTAAAATATTATCAAACGAAACATAAACAACATTTTCATCAAAACGTGATGCATAAACATCGCTTATATATGTGTTTGCAGGTATTCCAGGAAAAGTTGATACATTTCTCCAGCTTTTACCACCATCTTCAGTTATGGATAATACACCATCGTCAGTTCCTGTATAAATTAATCCTTCTTTTATAGGAGATTCATCTAAAGAAACAACCATGCCATATAATGATGTAGAAACATCTTTAGCAACAGCATCAGCACTCCAGAATTTGCCCATAACCGGCCAAGTATTTCTGTCAATTTTAGCGGTTAAATCATCGCTTATAACTTCCCATGTATCACCTCTGTTATCGCTTTTAAATAGTACATTGGCACCCATATATAGTCGGGTATTCTTATGTGGGCTAATAATAAATGGGCTATTCCAGTTCCACTTATAAGTCAATTCTCCTTTTCCAGGCATAGGTTTGATAAAAACAGTTTCATTACTTTTCTTATCAAAGCGGTAGATATTTCCATATTGATATTCAGAATAAACAATATTTGGATCAAGTGGATCAATCCTTGTCCAGAAACCATCACCACCAATGGTAACTATCCATTCTCCTTTGGTAACTCCATCTGAGCTTAAATTGCGTGATGGACCTCCAAAACTATTATTATCCTGAGTACCACCAAATACATTATAAAATGGAAGTTCGTTATCTACAGCAACTCTATAAAATTGAATAACTGGTAAGTTCTGTACGTGTATATAATGCTGACCATGATCGTATGTAATATAAACGCCACCATCTCCACCAATCATAAAATGATTTGTATTCTGTGGATTAATCCAAATTGCATGGTCGTCAACATGTCTCTTGTTTAATCCTACACGTTGCCATGTTTTGCCGGCATCATATGTAACATGAGTCACTGTTTCAACAGAAAATACTTTATTTACATCAACAGGATCACAATAAATTTCATTATAATACTGACCCTGTGATGTGTGATCGCTCATTTTCTTCCATGATTCACCCCTGTCAATTGAACAATAAAAACCACCAGCATCATTCGCTGCTTCAATAATTGCATACACAACATCAGGATTAACAGGCGAAATAGCTATTCCAATACCGCCCATATCGTCACTTGGCAAACCTGATTCAAGTTTTTTCCAGTTTTTACCAGCATCGGTAGATTTGTAGATGGCTGTTTCGGGACCACCACCAATTTTTGTATGAACATGTCTTCTGCGTTGTTCTGATGTTGCATAAAGCACATCTGGATTTCTAGGATCCATAATTACATTATTTATTCCAGTATGCTCGCTAATGTTAAGTGATTTTGTCCAGGTAGTTCCACCGTCGGTAGTTTTATATAAGCCTCTTTCACCACCAGATCCCCATGCAGAACCTTCGGCAGCTACATAAACTATATCTGAATTTCTTGGATCAATAGCAATCATACCTATTTGGCGAGATTCTTTTAATCCCATATTTTTCCATGATTTGCCTCCATCAACCGATTTATAAATACCATTGCCATAACCCAATGCGCGTTGATGGTTATTTTCTCCTGTACCTATCCAAACTACATTTGAGTTGGTTGGATCCATTGAAAGGCATCCTATCGAATAGGTTCCGTTATTATCAAAAACAGGTTCAAATGTAATTCCGTTATTAACGGTTTTCCATACATGCCCTGATGCTACAGCAACATAATATTCATAAGGGTTTGCCGGATTTACTGCAAAATCAGCTATTCGGCCTGAAGTAAAGGCGGGGCCAATACTCCTGAATTTTAAACCACCAATTAAATCAGATTTAATTATCGGTTCTTCCTTTTTGGGATCCTTTTTCGAATCGCCTTTTTGGGCAAAAAGATTTACTGATGATAACAATAGTGTTATCAATAAAAAAAAGGGAAGTAGTGAAGATAATTCATTCCTAAAGAATTTTTTTACTTTCATTTTGTTTGATTTTAGTTATTTTTAAGGTATTTATTAGGATAATTTCTTTTTATTGTAAAAAATAAAGGATCAAGTTATTCATTTAAGACAATAATTTCCAGCGAAAGTTTAAAAAAACTTTGATATACAAAAAATCCCTTAACTGAGGTTAAAGGATTAATGATTTTGGTTAACTGGAATTATTTTGGTAATCTATATTTGTAATCTACAGAAAACTTCCCTTTTGAGATAGCGGTCAGTTTTCCTTTCAATAAGCGTTTTTTTATAGGTGAAACTTTATCTGTAAATAAAATCCCTTGGGTATGATCATACTCATGCTGGATAACTCTTGCAGCCATTCCTCCGTACCACTCATCATAATGATTGAAAAGCTCATCATAATACTCAATTCGAATTTTTGCTGGGCGTGATACTTCCTCGCGAAGGTTAGGAATACTTAAACAACCCTCATTTTGAGAAACAAATTCTGATTCTGATTCAATTATTTTTGCATTGATAAAAACCTTCTTAAATCCTTTCAGTTCTGGTTCATCCTCCTCAAGAGGAGCTCCATCAATAACAAATAACCGTATCGATTTTCCTACCTGTGGCGCAGCTAATCCCAAACCATCGGATTGGTACATAGTTTCCCACATATCAGCTATAAACTCATTTAATCCGGGATAGTTTTTATCAATATTTTCGGCCACCTTTCTGAGTACCGGTGAACCATATATCATTATTGGATAAATCATTCGAAACTACTTTTTTCTTTGTAAATATGATTGTAAAATAATTGTTGCACTAATTCTGTCAACAAGCTCTTTATTTTGTCTGTCTTTTTTCTTTAATCCTGCATCAATCATGGTTTGGTGCGCCATTTTTGATGTAAATCGTTCGTCAACTAATTCTATTCTGATATTACTATATGTTTTTTCCAGTTTCTTAACGAATGGATTAATAAATAAAACAGCTTGCGAAGGCTGATTGTTCATTTGCATTGGGTATCCAACAATAATTTTTTCAACATTTTCTTTCGCAAGATAGGCGGCTAAATAATCCCATATATCTTTAACATGCACCGTGTCTAAAGCATTTGCTATGATCTGTAATGGATCTGTAACTGCCAACCCAACTCTCTTTTGTCCGTAATCTATTGCTAAAATCCTACCCAATTCTAATTTTATTATATTATTCGGCAAAATTACATTTTTTTGATTTATTAAGACTAACAAAGGGAAATAAATTGGTTTTAATCATTAAACAATTATTAGCTTTTCTAATCAGAGTTTTATAACTTTCGTATGCTTGATGAAAAAGACAGATTGAACAATTAATAATTATTAAAACATAATTTATATAGGCTTTACAACATAATTGTTATAGTTTTTTTTGTTTATTTTTGGATGGTTTTACTAATAAATTACTATTAGAACTATGAAGAAAGAAATAAAATTCAGTTTAATTTATCGTGATATGTGGCAGTCCTCAGGGAAATACGTTCCTAGGGTTGACCAACTTAAAGAGATTGCTCCGGTTATAATCGAAATGGGATGTTTTTCGAGGATAGAAACTAATGGAGGAGCTTTTGAGCAGGTAAATCTTTTATATGGCGAAAATCCAAATACGGCAGTTCGGGAATGGACAAAACCATTTAACGAAGTAGGTATTCAGACTCACATGCTGGAACGTGCTCTTAATGGCATTCGTATGTACCCGGTACCTGCAGATGTAAGACAATTAATGTTTAAAGTAAAAAAGGCGCAAGGTGTTGATATAGCCCGTTCATTTTGTGGACTTAATGATCATCGTAATCTTGAATTGTCAATTAAATATGCAAAAGAAGCGGGAATGATTTCACAGGCAACCCTAAGTATTACTCACTCGGCCATTCATACAATTGAGTATTATATGGATGTGGTTGATAAGGTTGTTGAATATGGAGCTGATGAAATATGCCTTAAAGATATGGCAGGGGTTGGAAGACCAGTAACATTAGGAAAGTTGGTAACACAAATAAAGAAAAAGTATCCACATATTATTATTCAATATCATGGACACTCTGGTCCGGGTTTTTCTGTAGCTTCGATGTTGGAATGTGCTAGAGCAGGGGTGGATTATATTGATGTTGCCATGGAGCCCCTTTCATGGGGAATGGTGCATCCTGATGTAATTACTATTCAGGCAATGCTTAAAGATGCGGGCTTTAAAGTTCCTGAAATTAATATGAAAGCCTACATGAAAGCCCGTGCTCTCACACAAAAGTTTATGGACGACTTTTTAGGCTATTTTATTGATCCAAAAAACAGATACACTTCATCATTGTTGGTGCAGTCTGGATTACCCGGTGGAATGATGGGTAGCATGATGGCCGACTTAAAAGGTGTTCATCAGGGATTAAATCAGATGCTTGAAACACAAGGGAAACCTACTCTTACACAAGATGATTTGTTGGTAAAATTATTCGACGAAGTAATCGATATATGGCCCAAATTAGGTAATCCTCCACTTGTTACTCCATTTAGTCAGTATGTTAAAAACATTGCATTAATTAATGTGATGCAAGAAATACAAGGTAAAGGCAAATTTGAAATTATTGATAATAATTCGTGGGACATGATTCTAGGAAAAGCTGGAAAACTCCCTGGTACATTAGCTCCTGAAATTATTAAATTAGCAGAAAAACTTGGTAAAGAGTTCTATACCGGTGTTCCTCAGGATGGTTATCCTAATGAACTAGATAAGTACCGAAAAGAAATGATTGATAATGGATGGGATTTTGGTCAGGATGATGAAGAACTTTTTGAATTAGCCATGCATGACCGTCAATATCGTGATTATAAATCAGGTATTGCTAAAAAACGATTTCTGGATGAACTGAAAAAAATAAAGGAAGATGCAAAAGCTATTCCTGGCAAACCAGTTAAAAAAGTTTTACCTGGAGAAAAAGATATTGTTTCGCCATACATGGGAAAGATATTCTACAACTTTAATTATTTTATCGAAGAAAAATCAATCGAGCTAGGAAATAGTATTAAAAAAGGACAACGAATTTGTTATATAGAAAGCAATTACACGTATGATGAAATAATTTCTGAGTTTGATGGCGAAGTAGATGAAATATTTTTCAACCATGGAGATACAGTATCGAAAGGGGATATTATTGTTCGGTTGAAGTAACTTTAGTTATATAAAAAGGAAGCAATCCCAAATTGGGTTGCTTTCTTCTGTTTGATTAAAGTTTGTATTATCTAAATTTGGTACTTTTTTAAGATAGTTTCAGAGCTATTTAATAGCAAATCGACATATTGAGCTCGTAGGTATACAAATGGATCTTTGGCATTTTTCCTCGAGAGTTTACCACGAAAATCGTTCAATGACTTATACCCCTTTTTATCCATCCAGAATTTCAGTTCATCGAGAATTTTATTTATTTGCTCAAATTTATTTTTATATAAAGTACTAACAATCTGAACTGTATTTGCTCCAGCGAGAATCATTTTAATTGCATCTTCACCATCATAAACACCTGATGCTCCCGAAATATCTGATTTAATATTTCCGTAAAGCAATCCTGTATAACGCAACGATGTTTTGTAATCTCCTTTATTACTCAGGTTAAATGGAAAAACATTTTTTTCATTTTCGATATCAATTTCGGGTTCAAATAATCGATTAAACAATACAAAGCCATTTACATTAAGTTTATCAAGCTCAGACACAAAGTTTAAGGTATTACTATAATAAGGACTTAATTTAATTGCTACAGGTATTTTTACTGTTTTGCGAATTGTTTTAACTACATCTAATTGGTGCTCTTCATACTTCTGAGCAGTTAAATCCATTTTTTTAGGAACATTATAAAGGTTTATCTCCAATGCATCAACACCTGTTTCTTCAATTAGCTTAGCATATTCTTCCCATGATTCCTTATAAATAGCATTAACACTTGCGATTAAAGGAACAGTTGCAATACTTTTAGCATTTTTTAGTTTCGATAAAAACTCCTTCGGACCTGAATGCTCCATGTGAGGAAATATTTTTATCATTTCGGCATTACGATCATCGTAAAAACTAAGATCGTCCTGCAGATTAGCTGATTCGAAATTAATCTGCTCTTCGAAAAGCGATTTATAAACAATGGCACCAATACCAGCATTCTCGATTGCTTTTATATTTTCGGGATTTAATGCCAGATTCGATGAACCTGCAATTAAGGGATTCTTAAGTTTTAATCCCATGTAGGTGGTAGTTAAGTCAACCATATTAATAAGTGTTTTAGTTTGCTATATAATGCTAAAACAAGTTCGTAGGCAGATGGTTCAAAAAGTTGTTTAATTTTTTATCCATTTTATTAAAAACAATTAAACAAATTTAGGATTAGGAAACAAAAAAAGCAGGTTTAAACCTGCTTTTTTTATCAATGTGATAATCATATTATTTAGATATATCTCTGCTAGCTAATCGTTTATAGCCATTATATCTCCATTTTGCATCATCTTCTGCACGTTTAAATAATTCAACTGCTTCCTGTGGGAACGATTTTGAAAGTGATGAATAACGTACTTCGCTCATTAAAAATTCCTGGAATTTATTCCAATTTGGTTCTGCAGAATCAAGTTCGAAAGGATTTTTACCTTGAGCTTCCAATAATGGGTTAAAACGGTAATTATGCCAATAGCCACATTCAACAGCTAATTTAGCCTCGTGTTGAGTTTTACCCATACCAACATTTAAGCCGTGGTTAATACAAGGAGCATAAGCTATAATTAACGATGGTCCTGGATATTCTTCAGCTTCCTTTATCGCTTTAAAATACTGATTCTGGCTTGCACCCATAGAAACCTGTGCAACATAAACATATCCGTACGACATGGCCATCATACCAAGGTCTTTCTTACGTGTTCTCATACCTGCTGCAGCAAATTTAGCAACAGCACCAACTGGAGTAGATTTTGATGCTTGTCCACCAGTATTTGAATAAACTTCGGTATCAAGTACCAATACATTAACATCTTTTCCTGATGCAAGCACGTGATCTAAACCTCCGTATCCGATGTCATAAGCCCAACCATCACCACCAAAAATCCACTGTGATTTTTTAACAAGATATTGTTTCAAATCAAGAATATCTTTTGTAACAGGATGTTTCTCTTTCTTAAGAGCTGCTAATACTTTTTCTGAAGCAACTTTAGATGCTTCTGAATTAGCCATATTGTCAATCCATTCCTGGAATACAACTTTGGTTTCTGGAGCAACATCATTCATTACAGCAGTCATCTTTTCATGAATTCTTTGGCGCATTTTATCAACACCAACCAACATACCTAAGCCATATTCAGCATTATCCTCGAATAATGAGTTAGCCCAAGCTGGACCATGTCCTTCTTTATTCATGCAATATGGAGTTGATGGAGCTGATCCACCATAAATAGATGAACAACCGGTTGCATTTGCTACCATCATTCTGTCGCCAAATAGCTGGGTAATAGTTTTAATATATGGAGTTTCTCCACAACCTGCGCAAGCACCACTAAATTCGAATAATGGCTGAGCAAACTGGCTGTTTTTAACACTCTTATTTTTATCAAGAACAGTATCTTTATATCCAACTTTCTTGTGCATGTAGTCAAATCGTGCATCTTCAGCTAATTGAGATTCAAGTGGCTTCATAACCAAGGCTTTGGTTTTTGCCGGACAAACATCAACACAGTTTCCGCAACCTGTACAATCAAGTGGACTAACCTGCATCCTAAACTGGTATTCTTTTGTGCCACCAGTTCCGGTTATTGTAACTGTTCCTGCTGGTGCATTTTTAACTTCTTCAGCAGTTAATAGGAACGGGCGAATAACAGCGTGAGGACAAACGTATGCGCACTGATTACACTGAATACAATTTTCAGAAATCCATTCAGGAACATGAACAGCAATCCCTCGTTTTTCGAAAGCCGTTGTTCCTGCAGGGAAAGTACCATCTTCGCGGTTTAGGAAAGCACTTACTGGTAAATCATCACCCTTCTGAAGATTAATAGGTTCAACCACTTTCTGAATAAATTCAGGAATATCCTTTTTCAGTTCAGCTGGTTTAACAACAATCTTTTTCCAATCAGCAGGAATAGTAATCTGCTCAAGTTCACCACCACGGTCAACAGCAGCTTTGTTCATAGCAACAACCTCTTCTCCTTTTCTACCAAATGATTTTACAATGGCTTTTTTCATTTGTGTTTCTGCCAATTCGTAAGGAATTACATTTGCGATTTTAAAAAATGCTGCCTGCATAATTGTGTTGGTTCTGTTACCCAAACCAATTTCTTCAGCTATTTTGGTTGCATTAATAATATATACTTTGATTTCCTTCTCAGCAAGTATTTTCTTCATGTCATCTGGAAAGCGTTTTTTTGTTTCCTCAGCATCCCAAATACTATTTAAAAGGAATGTTCCACCTTTTTTAATACCTCTGAGCATTTCATACTTATCGAGATATGCAGGCACATGGCATGCAACAAAATCTGGTGTACCAACTAAGTATGATGATCGTATTGGTTGATCACCAAAACGCAGGTGAGAAACAGTTATACCTCCCGATTTTTTTGAATCGTAAGCAAAATACGCCTGAGCATACTTATCTGTATTATCACCAATAATTTTAATTGAGTTTTTATTTGCACCTACTGTACCATCTGATCCCAAACCATAGAATTTGCCCTCGAAAGTACCTTTTGGCACAACACTTATTTCTGGTAATAATGGTAATGATAAGAAAGTTACATCGTCAACAATACTAATTGTAAAGTGATTTTTAGGTTCTGGTAATGCTAAGTTATTGTATACTGATATTATTTGAGCAGGTGTAGTATCTTTTGAACTTAAACCATATCGGCCACCAACGATTATTGGTGCTTTATCTTTACCATAGAATAAATCACGAATATCTAGGTATAGTGGTTCTCCATTTGCGCCTGGTTCTTTAGTTCTGTCTAATACAGCAATACGTTTAACTGATTTAGGAAGAACCTTCATAAAATATTTCTCTGAGAAAGGACGATATAAATGAACAGATATTAAACCAATTTTTTCACCTTGTGCTATTTTATAATCAATAACTTCTTTAATTGTTGAAGTCACGGAACCCATAGCAACTATAATGTTTTCAGCATCTTTTGCACCATAATATGTAAATGGATGATACTCTCTGCCGGTCATTTTAGTAATTTCCGGAAATATATATCAGGATTTTGTGCAGTACCTCTGGTTACAGGATGTTCTGGATTTAAAGCATTATCTCTGAATTGCTGTAAAGCTTTCCAATCAAGTAATTTGGCAAGATCCTCATTTTCAAAATATTCAACTTTTTGTATTTCGTGAGATGTTCTGAACCCATCAAAGAAATGTAAGAAAGGAATTCGGGCTTTTATAGCAGCAAGGTGAGCAATACCTGCAAGGTCCATAATTTCCTGAACTGTACCGGTAGCTAACATAGCAAAACCAGTTTGACGAGCACTCATCACATCGCTATGATCACCAAATATAGATAAAGCCTGAGCAGCCAAACTACGTGCACTCACATGAAAAACCCCTGGTAATAATTCACCTGAGATTTTATACATGTTCGGGATCATAAGTAATAATCCTTGTGATGCAGTAAATGTTGAAGTTAAAGCACCCGATTGTAATGAACCATGAACTGCACCTGCAGCTCCACCTTCGGATTGCATTTCAGTTACCTGAACGGTATCTCCAAAAATATTTTTACGTCCATTTGCTGACCATTCATCCACGTATTCAGCCATGGTTGATGAGGGTGTAATAGGATAAATTGCGGCAACTTCGCTAAACATATACGCAACGTGTGCTGCAGCATAGTTACCATCGCATGTTATAAATTTCTTTTTTTGTGACATTTCTAACTCCTTAATTTATTTATTAAAAGATAATTAACTAGTTTTTTGGACTTACAAAATTATAATAAAATTCTTACTTATTACAGATTTATGGTAGAAAATAGCCAATTAGAACTATTATTCATTTTAATTTCAAAAAATATTCTATCTCTCTAGTAATCAAAATA
>JAIFLC010000174.1 GCA_020049295.1 Bacteroidota bacterium | reverse complement strand
ATATAGGAAAGTATCTCTTCCCTTCCCAGTTTGGTTTCAGATGAAGAAATAAATAACTCGGGTAATGTTTCCCACTTTTCTAACATAGTTTTTTTGTAAACCTCCATATTTTCGGCAAGTTTAGATTTGGTTAGTTTATCTGATTTAGTAAAAATCATTGCAAAAGGAATTTGTTTTTCACCCAACCATTGCATAAATAAAAGGTCATTGTTCTGTGGTTCGTGTCTCGAATCTATAAGTACAAATAAACAAACAAGACTTTGTCGGAATTCAGTATAATCTTTAATTATTCTTGAAAATTCCCCACGTTTACTCTTTGAAATTTTGGCAAAACCATAACCAGGTAAATCTACCAAATACCATTTGCCGTTAATTAAAAAATGATTAATTAATTGCGTTTTACCTGGCGTTTGCGATGTTTTTGCTAATTGTTTTCTTTCTAAAAGCATGTTAATAAGCGACGATTTGCCAACATTCGATCTTCCCACAAAGGCATATTCAGGTAGTTTTGTATCAGGGCATTTATCAAAACCGGTATAACTAGCTACAAATTCAGCACTATTTATTTTCACTTGGATTTGCTTTCGTTTTATAATTTATTGATTATTTGGCAAATATATGGATAATAAAAGACTATTTAAGAACCATATAGAAAATGGCGAAAATAGCAAATATGCCAAAAGCAGCAATAAGTACACCTGCAATTTTATTTATCCACCATAAATGTTTTAATCTGAATTTTTTTCTAAATAAATCGACAAGAGAAATCAGAGTAAACCACCAAAGAAGCGCCCCACCGAACACTCCCGAGACAACAAAAAGAGATGATATAATAGGAGATTCTACCGAAACAACGTCTATACTTGCAAGTGCTGCAACAAATAAAAATACAGCAACAGGATTTGTGAGGGTAAGTAAAAAGACAGAAATAAAATCATGAAAAAGATTGCTTTGACCTTGCTTATGTTTTCTCATTTGTTTTACAGGATTTTTATAAAAAATAATTAATCCCATAATAATCAACACAATACCTCCTATAAGCTGAATAAAAAAACGTTGTTGTTCGATAAAATTGATAATAAAGGTAAGTCCTAATGCTGCAATTAATGCAAAAATTGCATCAACCGCGGCTGCTCCCATTCCAGACATAAAACCTGACATTTTGCCTTTATTTAGTGTACGTTGAATGCAAAGCACACCAACCGGCCCTAATGGGATTGAGCCAAGTAACCCTACAATAATTCCTTTTAAAAAGAAAATAGCTTCCATTAATTTATTTTTAGTAATCCGTATTTTTTACCAATAATCTGGGTTCAAGCATTTCTTGAATAGCATATTTAATTCCCTCTCTGCCAAAACCCGAGTTTTTTATTCCGCCATAAGGCATATGATCAACTCTTAACGTAGGTACATCGTTAATTATTACACCTCCTACTTCAAGTTCATTATGCGCATGATTCATCTCGCTTATTATATTTGTAAATACTCCAGCTTGCAAACCAAACTCCGAATCATTAATAAATCGGATAGCTTCATCAAATTCAGAGAATTTTTCAATGGTAACAACTGGTCCAAAAATCTCCAAGGCACAAACTTTCATCTCGCGGTTTGTTTTTGTGATAATTGTTGGTTCAAAAAAAGCACCAGTTCGTTTGCCACCAAGCAAGATTTTAGCTCCATTAGCTACTGCTTCGGTTACCCATTCTTCAACGCGAATAGCATTTTCTTCGTCAATCATCGAAGAAATATCAGTATTTTCATCAGCTGGTGGGCCAAATTTAAGATTTTTAGTTAATTCTATAAATCGATCTAAAAACTGAACATAAACATTCTCATGCACTATTATGCGCTGAACATGAATACAAACCTGACCTGAATAAGCATATCCTCCTGTTACGCATTTTTTTGCAGCCATCTCAATATTAGCCGAATCGGAAACAATTACTCCTGCATTTCCGCCAAGCTCGAGCGTAACTTTCTTTTTCCCGGCATCTTGCTTCATTTTCCAACCAACAGCAGGAGATCCTGTAAAAGATAACATATTAAAACGCTCATCGGTAACCAATTGATTACCTGCTTCTCTATCCATTGGCAAAATCGATACCGCTCCTTTTGGCAATTCAGTTTGGTCAATTATTTTTGCAAGTTCTAATATGGTTAATGGTGTACTTCGGGCAGGTTTTAAAATTATAGGATTCCCGGATGCTATCGCAGGCGCAATTTTATGAACAGCTAAATTTAATGGAAAATTAAAGGGAGCAATGCCTGCAATTAATCCAATGGGGAAATACTTTACTAATCCTTCTTTGTTTTCACCAGCCGGAGTCCAATCAATAGATAGGTATTCTTTTGGTAATCTTTTCGATTCTTCCGCGGCAATAATAAAAACCTGTATTGCTCTGTCAACTTCACCCAATGCATATTTTAATGGCTTGCCCGCTTCACATGCCAGTATATTTGCAAAATGATTCCTTTTATTTTTAATTCCATCAGCAATTTCCATCAGTATTAAATATCTTTTAAATAATGGCAAATCGCG
The DNA here is from genome assembly GCA_020049295.1 of Bacteroidota bacterium. GTDB lineage: Bacteria > Bacteroidota > Bacteroidia > Bacteroidales > UBA12077 > UBA12077. The sequence continues at coordinate 7,189 of JAIFLC010000174.1, read as the reverse complement.
AAGCACATTTTTAACCTTTAATGCATTTTCAATAGACAGTTCAAGCTCAGGCTTACCAGCAATAAAGGTTTCACCAACCAGGGATTGATCAAAAGGATTTAAAACCTTTAAAACTGAATCGGTTTTGCAAAAACCTCCACCAACATATATCTGATGTACCTCCATTATCCTTATTGCTTATGCATAAATGTAAAACAAAAATAGTTTTTTTTAAAAGGAATCCTATTTTAATAAACACCTATTTTTATTAAAAAGACAAAACAAGAGAAATGCTGAATTGTTAATTATGCATATATTTGAACCTTATTTTATAAAAATGACAGCATTTAACTTTAAAAATAAATTTTGGCAATGGGTTGTACTTCTCTTCCTTGCATTAATATGGGGTAGCAGTTTTATTTTAATGAAAAAAGGACTTCGCTCTTACTCACACGATCAGGTTGCAGCATTGCGATTGTTCATTTCGTTTTTAGCTTTCCTTCCTTTTGGATTAAAAAATCTTAAAAAAGTAACAAAGGAAAATTATATTTCGTTGCTACTTGTCGGATTTATTGGCTCAGCAATTCCTGCTTTTTTATTTACTAAAGCACAAACTCAGATTGATAGTTCTTTGGCTGGTATGTTAAATTCAATGACTCCATTATTTACATTAATTATTGGTCTTATTTTTTACAATAGCAAAGCCCTATTGATTAATGTATTTGGAATATTTTTGGGTTTGATCGGTGCATTAGGACTAATTGCTTTTTCTAAAGAAACGAATAATATATTCAGCAATATTAATTATTATGGATTATTTATCGTTGTGGCTACAATTTGCTATGGAATAAATGTTAATCAGGTAAAATATAAAATTAAAGATCTTAATGGATTGGAATTAACCTCCATCGCATTTATGTTTGTTGGTCCATTTGCAGGAGCGTATTTGTTATTTACTGATTTTTCATATGCCTTGTCAACCAACGATTATATATTAAACCTCGGATATATAGCTTTACTTGCGGTTATGGGTACAATGTTGGCTCTAATTCTTTTTAACACATTAATACAACATACCTCAGCACTTTTTGGATCATCAGTAACTTATATAATACCTGTTTTTGCAATAATGTGGGGCCTGTTCGACGGGGAAAAAATTAGTATTTTACACTTTTTGTGGATAAGTTTGATTTTTATTGGCGTTTATCTGGTAAATATTAAAAAACAAAAATGAAAAGATCACAATTATTCTTACTCGCTATTATAAGTAGTGTTTTATTATCGCTTCCATGGTACCAGCAGTTTTCAGGATTATTGTTAAGCATTGCATTTGTTCCTCTGCTTATCATCGAAGATCATTTATTTCAAAATAGGCAAAAAAATAAATCAATTGTGTTTTATGGATATGCAGCTCTAACTATTGGTATATGGAATATTCTAACAACCTATTGGGTTTATAATGCAGCCCTGGCTGGAGTTATTGCAGCAGTTCTGGTTAATACATTTGTTTTAACAACTACAATCTGGTTAGCTCATGTTACAAAAAGAAAAACAAATGAAAAGTTTGGAAACTTTGCAATTCTGGTTTACTGGATTGCATTTGAATTCATGTACCTGAATGCAGAAATCTCATGGCCCTGGTTAAATCTTGGAAATGGATTAGCTAAAGACATTAAACTAATTCAATGGTATGAATATACTGGCACACTGGGTGGTACACTTTGGATGTTAATTTTAAATCTTCTGGTTTTTAGCATAATCAATCAATACCTTAAATTAAAAACAGTAAGATCAATAATACCAAGCTTGATTTTAGTCTTTATCATCTTTATTACACCAATAATTATCTCTATTTTTATTTTTAAAAATTACGATGAAAAAGGTAAAGAGTATAACATAGCGGTAATTCAACCTAATATTGATCCATATACGGATAAATTCAGCGGTATGACACACTTTGAACAACTGAACATTATTCTACATCTTGCTGACAGTATTACAGACGAAAACACCGATTATGTTATTGGCCCCGAAACTGCCCTTGATAATTATATCTGGATAAATACGCTGAAAGAAAATTATACTATACAGACCATAGGTGATTTTGTAAAAGAAAGACCGAGGGTAAATTTTGTGATTGGAATGGATGTATATTATGAATATGCGCCCGGTGAAAAGTTATCATCTACTGTCCGCAAATTCAGAGATTCAGATATGTATTACGATGTTTACAATTCATCCGTTCAGATAGATACAACATTTAAACTACCCACCTATCACAAATCCAAATTAGTTGTCGGAGTCGAAAAAATGCCTTATCCCAAACTATTTAAATTGCTTGAAAGTGTAATTTTAGATTTGGGTGGAACTACAGGAAGTCGCGGAACGCAAGAATTCAGAGGAACGTTTAAGCATACTACTGATGAAACCAGAGTTGCACCAGTTATTTGCTATGAATCGATTTATGGCGAATATGTTACCGATTATATTAAAAATGGGGCTAATTTTATTTTTGTTATAACCAATGATGGTTGGTGGGGTAATACACCAGGACATAAACAGCACTTAAACTACTCTCAGCTTCGAGCTATTGAAACCCGACGAAGCGTTGCACGATCGGCCAATACAGGCATATCTGCTTTTATAAATCAAAGAGGAGAAATACTCAACAAAACAGATTGGTGGGTTCGCGATGTAATAAAAAACAGTATAAAAGCAAATACTGAAATAACCTTCTATGTCCGTTATGGTGATTATATTGGTCGAATTGCATCATTTTTTGCAATACTTGCATTGCTCTATACGTTAGTTCAGTTTATAATAAATAAGAAACTAGTCAGAAGATAATTCATAACTTTTTTTATAAATTTGATATATACAAACTGCCAAAACAGAATAAGCTAATGAAATACATCCTTTTCGGGTTACTATTCACCCTTTTTGCCTGTACTACATGGGCGCAAAAAAAATATACAATAAGCGGTCATATAACCAATGCCTCTGGTGAGGAGCTTATAGGAGCAACTATCTATGAAAAAAACAGCAAATTGGGTACAGCTACAAATACCTATGGATTTTATTCATTAACCCTGCCCGAGGGCGAATATGAAATCGAATATTCATATTTGGGGATGGAGACACAAGATCAGAAAATTAAATTAACTGAAAATTTAAAAATAAACATCAAACTAGAGGAACGAGAAAAAGTTATTGAAGAAGTAATAATTACTGCAGAAAGAAAAAACGAGAATGTTTTAAAAACCGAAATGAGCACCATTAAGCTGCAGGCAAAAGAAATAAAACAAGTGACGGCACTTTTTGGTGAGGTGGATATTATAAAAACCCTTCAGTTAATGCCCGGCATTCAGGCAACAGGTGAAGGTTTTTCTGGATTTAATGTTCGTGGTGGAAGCCCTGACCAAAATCTAATACTATTCGATGAAGCAACTGTTTACAATGCATCACATCTTATGGGTTTCTTTTCAGTTTTTAATAACGATGCCGTTAAGGATGTTAAAGTATATAAAGGAGATATCCCTGCTGAGTTTGGAGGACGGTTATCTTCACTTCTTGACATTAGGATGAATGAAGGAAACTTAAAAAAATTCGAAGCTACAGGTGGTATTGGTACTATTTCATCACGATTAACTCTTGAAGGTCCTATTATTGAAGACAAATGGTCTGTTCTGATTTCAGGCAGAAGAACTTATGCCGATTTATTTCTTCTCTTATCAAGCGATGAAATGATTAACTCAAACAAACTCTATTTTTATGATCTTAACCTAAAGACCAATTATAAAATCAATGAAAAAAACAGAGTTTTTGTTTCAGGATATTTTGGTCGTGATGTATTGAAATATGGTGATATGTTTAGTTGGGATTGGGGTAATTATACTCTAACAACCCGATGGAATCATTTATTTAGCGAAAGAGTCTTTTCAAATTTTTCATTCATTTATAGCAAATACGACTATAAAATGGAGAGTGGTGATGATTTATATGGATTTAAATGGGTATCGGATCTGGAGGATTTAAAAATCAAAGCCGATTTGACTTATTTCTTAAATCCAAACAACACGGTTAAATTTGGGTTTGATGGAACTTATCATCATTTTAATCCAGGATATGCTTCCGGACCAAGTGGTGATCCAATTGTAATGCCCGAATCAAATGCTCTTGAATATGCCATTTATTTAAGTAATGAGCACTCGTTAGGAAAAAACCTTAAAATTAATTATGGTTTAAGAGCATCTGCTTTTCAAAACATGGGTAAAGCTACATCATACAATTTTGATGAAAATTACGAAAAGATTGATTCGACTGTTTATGATCAATGGGATATTTACAATACTTTTTATGGACTAGAGCCAAGATTAAGCATTAATTATCTTCTAAACCAAAGATCATCTTTAAAAGCAAGTTATTCAAGAACTAAACAATACCTGCATCTTGCTTCTAATTCAACTGGTGGATCACCTCTGGATGTTTGGGTGCCTTCAAGTCCCAATATTGACCCACAAATAGCAGATCAGGTCGCTGTGGGATATTTCAGAAATTTCTTTAATAATCTTTTTGAAACATCTGTTGAATTGTATTACAAAAACATGGATAACCAAATTGATTTTAAAGATCATGCTGTTTTATCACTTAATGCAGAGCTGGAAGGTGAATTCAGGATTGGTGACGCATGGTCATACGGAGCTGAATTTTTTATTCGTAAGCAACAAGGAAAATTCACCGGATGGATAAGTTATACACTATCAAAAGCCGAAAGGAAAATACCTGAAATTAACTATGGCAAAGTATATCCATCATCATATGACAGGCCTCATAATTTATCAATTGTTGGAGTTTACGACCTAACAAAAAGATTAAATGTTTCGGCTACCTGGGTATATGCTACAGGTAATCCGGTAACTTTCCCTAGTGGTAAGTATGAGTACGAAGGAATGGCAGTACCTATTTTTACCGAAAGAAATAGCTACAGAATGCCGGATTATCACCGATTAGATCTTTCACTTACATTGAAAGGCAAATATAAGCCGAATAAACGGTTAAGAAGCGAATTAAACGTATCTGTATATAATGTTTATAACAGGCACAATGCGTGGATGATTACATTTACTCAAGATCCAGAAAATCCAGGTGTAACAAAAGCCGAAAAAATTTATGTATTCCCAATTATACCATCATTAACCTGGAACTTTTATTTTTAAAACCACAATATTATGAAAAATATATATATCTATCTACTATTTTCTGTCGCAATCATGTTTTCATGTGTCGAAGATTTTGATGTAGATCTTAATAGCACTTATGAACGAATCATTATACAAGGAAGTATAAGCAGCGAAAGGAAAGCACACAAAGTAGTTTTAAGCAAAAGTGCCGATTACTTTTCAAATCAGCAGACTCCAAGAATTTCAGGAGCAACAGTAACAATTTCAGATGGTACTGATGTTTTCACCTTATCAGAGGTTAGTCCAGGTGTTTATGAAACAGATACTATGACTGGTATCCCAGGCAGAACATACACTTTGAATGCTATAATTGAGGGGGAAGATTATGAATCAAGTTGTTATATGAATTATTGTCCTCCTATTGACTCTATCCAGATCGGATATTATGATTATGGAGATTACCAGATGGAAGATACCTTTGTTGTTGTCCTATTGTATGCACAAGAGCCTGAAACAGAAGGAAATTATTATTTATGGAATGTATATAAAAACGAAGTATTAGAAACTGACACTCTTTCAGAAAAATGGCTTGAAACTGATCTTTTTGTCAATGGAATGTACATTTCAGGGTATCAGGCACAATGGCTTGTTGCCAATACAGGTGACACACTCACTCTTGAAATGCAGTCTGTGGTTGAAGGATATTATGATTATTTTTACCAGGTAATGTCGGTAACCGACTGGAATGGAGGTCCATTGGCCGGTCCACCAGCAAATCCTAAAGGAAACATTAGTAACGATGCATTAGGATTTTTCCTTGCATACTCTCTGGAGCGTGATACGATTATTGTTCCCCCGATAGATGAAAGAATACTGCTTGAATGGTTTTAGAAAGTCGGTTATTAAATAAAAAAGGTGTTTCAATCGAAACACCTTTTTTATTTATTTAATTTGGAACTTCTGTTTTCCCTCATCCAAAAACCTTATGAAATTTTCAATGTTCAGATCATGGCCTTTGGGTTCATTAAGTTGTTTACCATTCGGATCAACTAAAACATAATACGGCTGACTGTTTATATTGTATTGACTAATCTGAAAATCAGCATATTTTTTACCTATTGTTTTTTTAACTTTTCCATCAATTACAGATGTAACCCATTCATTCTCGGGAAGAGTTGTTCTATCATCAACATATAGTGCTATAATCACAAAATCATTTTGCAGTCGTTTTAAAACTTCCGGATCTGACCAAACTTTTGTTTCCATCTCTTTGCAGTTAGCACATTGATGCCCTTTAAAATCTAATAGAGCTGGTTTATTTAGTTTTTTTGCACAAGCCATTCCCTGCTCATAATCAAAATATCCTTGTAATTCGTGTGGTAAATGCAATATATCGCTATATTTTGGAGTTTCGCACAGAGAGGTTGGTTGAATTCCTGTATTCATTCCACCCGATATCTGACTTTTTGTAAGATCAAACTGCTGAGCCGATTTTGGAGGAATAAGTGCTGAAACAGCATTTAAATCTGCTCCAAATAAACCAGGCAACAAATACATTGAGAATGTAAATGAAACAATAGCCACTAATAATCGAAATACAGAGATGTGCTTTAAATCGCTATCGTGTGAAAACTTTATTTTGCCAAGTAAATAAAATCCAAGTAATACAAATAATACAATCCATATTGCCAAATACACATCGCGGCTTAAAATGCCAAAGTGGTAAGCCTGATCAATATTTGCAATAAACTTTAATGAGAAAGCAAGAATAATAAACCCTAGCACTACTTTTACTGAATTCATCCATCCACCCGATTTGGGTAATGATTTCATCATTCCAGGGAAAATAGCAAGTAAAGTAAATGGCAGTGCAAAAGCCAATCCAAAGGCAAACATACCGATTAAAGGTTCCAATACATCACCGGCAGCTGCTTTAACTAATAGCACTCCAACAATTGGACCGGTACAACTAAATGAAACAATTACCAATGTAAATGCCATAAAGAATGATGCCAGATATCCCCCTTTAT
>JAIFLC010000038.1 GCA_020049295.1 Bacteroidota bacterium | reverse complement strand
TTCAATTCCTTCAAAATTAGATGTTTTTGCCGACGAGAATATGATAAATACGGTAATTCGCAATCTGATTTCGAATGCAGCAAAGTTTACAAATGAAAATGGTGAAATAGATATTAGCTGCAAAGCAGATGATAAACTTTGTTATATAACTATTTCTGATAACGGAATAGGTATTTCAAAGGAAAATATTGATAAGCTTTTCAGAATAGACCAACACCATACTACACTGGGTACACAAAATGAAAAAGGATCAGGACTAGGATTAATTTTATGCAAAGAGTTTGTTGAGCAAAATGGAGGTACAGTAACCGTAACTAGCGAACCTGGAAAAGGAAGTTCTTTTAGCTTTACATTGAATCTAGATTGATCATTACTTGAATACCACCCAACCGCGGTCTTTCGAAATAGCACTAATAGCAGAGGTTATAAGCATGTACTCTTTTTGGATGGTATTGATTTCTTCGTTTGTAAGGCTTTTATCCTGCACCTCAATTAATTTATCAGAGATATCCTGTTGTGCAATCTCAAGTATTTTTCGCTTATAAGCAACAATGGTTTCAGGGACCATTTGCTTTAATTTCATTTCTTCGGTTTCGATTAAAGCACCGCCCTTTTTAAATATTTTACTTAAGGTATAACTTGGACTTAATAAGTCTGCAGCCAGCTTGCTTATTTGTGGATCGGTATGATAAATAAACTGCTTGCTTTCGGGTAATTCCTTTTTGGCCATTCCTTCGAGATACTCCTGAAAAATCTGCTTATAAATAAGGTTTTTAAACTCAAGATCATCATTCAGTATTTCGCTTATTATATATTCGGCCACTTTAACATGGCGAGGCTCATCGTATTTATCTTCTTGATAAGTATATAAGTCATCATGCCCATAATGCAACAACAACCTGATTATTTCCCGTTCCTGATGTTCAGCAGAATACCCTTCGATAAAAGAAGGTACCGAAGGTGATGCTGTTTTATAAACCTCATCGGGTGATATTGATTTTGTTTCTGTTTCGCCAGATTTTTTGCGAATCTTATTGCTCTCAGAATACAATATTTTTTCATCAATATCCAAAATCCGACTACATTCCTTAATATATACAGTACGGGTTATTGCATCTGGAATTACAGAGATTGACCTTACGATATCTGTTATTAAGGAGGCTCTTTTTACAGGGTCGTTTTTGGCTTCTTTTGAAAGTAATCGTGTTTTAAATTTAATAAAATCTTCTTCATTTTTATTGATAAAATCAATTAACTCAGAAGCACTGTGAGATTTAGCGAACGAATCAGGATCTTCTCCATCTGGAAGTAGTAACACACGAACATTTAAACCTTGTTCCAATACCAGATCGATTCCACGTATTGATGCTTTTATACCAGCGGCATCACCATCGTATATAATAGTTACATTAGGTGTAAATCGTTTTATAAGCCTGATTTGATCAACCGTTAATGATGTTCCCGATGATGCAACAACATTTTCGATTCCTGATTGATGCATCGAAATTACATCTGTATATCCTTCAACTAAATAGCACTTATCCGTTTGTGTAATAACTGTTTTAGCCTGAAACATACCATACAAAACCTTGCTTTTATGATATATTTCAGATTCCGGCGAATTAAGATATTTGGCTGTTTTTTCGTCTTTTTTCAGAACACGGCCACCAAATCCAATTACATTTCCAGATAAGCCATGAATAGGAAACATAACCCTGCCCCGAAAACGGTCATATTTTTCCTCTTCTTTTACAATGGTAAATCCTGCTTTTTCAAGAAATTCAAGTTTATATCCATTCTCTAGAGCTGCTTTGGTAAATGCATCACGAATATCCAAGCTAAAACCTAATTCAAATTTTTGAATAATTTCGTCTCTAAATCCTCTCTCTTTGAAATAACTTAATCCAATGGCACGGCCATCTGTGTGTTTATGAAGCTTTTCCTGGAAATAAGTGTTCGCAAATTTAGTAACAATCAATAAGCTGTCGCGCTCATTTTGTTGCTGAATTTCTTCGGCAGTCAGTTCTTTTTCAACAACATCAATATGATATTTTCTTGCAAGATATTTTAAAGCTTCGGGATATCCCAAATGCTCATGCTCCATTATAAAATTTACTGCGTTTCCACCCTTGCCGCAACCAAAACATTTATAAATTCCCTTTGCAGCAGATACGGTAAAAGATGGTGTTTTTTCGTTATGAAATGGGCATAATCCAAGATAGTTAACTCCTCGTTTTTTAAGACTCACAAAATCCGATACTACTTCAATAATTTCAGCAGTATCAATAATACGTTGTATGGTATTGTGGTCTATCATTTTGTTTAATTGTCAGAAAATCTGATGGTTGTTAATTTATTGCGCAATGGCTAAAATACTAAAAATTACGGCAGAATTAAACTATTGATCTTTATACTTTTTGAAAATTTCTTACAATTTTCACATTCAATTAAATATTTTGTATTTTGTTTAAGATATTTAGGCATCTAAAAATGAAAAGATAACTGGGCTAAAGCCCTGTTGTTTATTTTTACTGATTAACCCCAGCCTTAAGGCTGGGGTTATAAAGCGCAACTCATTGATGGACTTTAGTCCAAATTTAATTATTCATATACTACTTTTTAAAAAGAAATTCATGAAAAAATTAGTTGTTTTAACCGGATCAGGGATAAGTGCTGAAAGTGGAATCCCAACATTTCGCGATATGAGAGGCCTATGGGAACAATATAATTTTGTGGATGTAGCTAGCCCTGAGGCCTGGCAGAATAATCCCGAATTAGTACTGAGATTTTATAATGAACGACGTAAAAAATTACTTGAATCTGAACCTAATGAAGGACATTTCGGTTTGGTAGAGTTAGAAAAATATTTTGATGTTCGTATCATAACTCAAAATGTTGATGATTTGCATGAACGAGCTGGAAGTAAAAATGTGTTGCATTTGCATGGAGAAATCAGAAAATCCAGAAGTACTGCTGATTCGAACCTTATCTATAAAATTGAAGGTTGGGAACTAAAGTTAGGAGATAAATGTGAAAGAGGATCTCAGCTTCGACCACATGTAGTTTGGTTTGGCGAAGCTGTTCCTGAAATTGAAAATGCTTCAGAAATTTGTCGTAAGGCTGATCTTTTTATTGTTATAGGAACATCTCTGAATGTTTATCCCGCAGCAGGTTTACTCGACTACGTTCCGGAGAATTGCCCAATATATTTAATTGATCCAAGTGAAATATGTGCTTCTTTTGGTAAACAGGTTATTTGTTTAAAAGAAAAGGCAACTACCGGAGTCCCTTTTCTAATTAATGAGTTGAAAAACAAATATCAATTCTAACGGTTTATAAGTATTTTTTTGGTTATTACCCGATTATCATCAACTAATAATGAACAGAAGTACATCCCTTTTTCAAGATCAGAGACATAAATTTTTTCGGTTCCTTGCTTGTCGCTTAAGTCTTTTGTAATTACTACTTTACCAAGTGTATTATACACTTGAAGTTTTGCATTCTTGGAAAATGTGGCAGTATAATCAAAATAAAAATAATCAGTAACAGGATTAGGATAAACTTTTAATTCCTGAGCTGGTTGAAGTTTAACAATTAGAGAGTCTTTTGATAAATTGTCTTGTGCTCCTGATTGTGCAAAAACAGACAACGTTATAATGAAAGTAAATATAGCGAGTAAAATTTTTTTCATTCCGAAGAAATTTTATACAACATAACAAATTTTATACCTAAATATACGAATTAATTTTGTTAATGTTTGTGAATAATAGTTAAATACATCGTTTTTTAGGTTAGAATTTAATGAACAGGTCATATTTTTTCCTGATTAGTTATGTTAATTTTGATTACTTTTAAGTCAGATTAATAGCTGCATTATGAAAAGGATGTTTCTTTTACTATTATTAGTTTTTATTTTTAATCAAATCTTTTCCCAAACCTTTGGAGGTGGATTCCTGGCTGGATTATCAATGACACAAGTCGATGGTGATAGCTGGGGTGGTTTTAATAAAGCGGGGTTTACCGGTGGTATTTATACATATGCTGGATTAAACAAAAACATGGATATTCAGCTTGAACTTCGTTATGTTCAAAAAGGAAGTCAGTCAAACAGCGAGATACCTGAAGAATACTATCGTTTAACACTTAATTATATTGAAATCCCTTTGTTTTTAAAATATCATATTCATTCAAAAATATCAGCCGATATAGGAATCGCGTTCGGGTATTTACAAAAAGCAACAGAAAACGATGGATATGGCGAATTATCTTCTATCCCTGAATTTAAAAAAACGGAACTCTCAGGATTGATTGGAGTAGAATATGTTTTATGGAAACGGATAAAATTTAATGCTCGGTACAATTATTCCATTTTGCCAGTAAGAGATCATCCGGGTGAGCAAACATGGTATTTGAACAAAGGACAATACAATAGTGTATTAACATTCACACTTTATTATCAGTTAGCAAATATTGGCAAAAAATGAAAAAACATAAAATTGTAATTGCTGTTACAGGAGCTAGTGGATCTATATATGCTAAACAGCTTCTGGATAAATTGATAATAATAAAGGATCAATTAAAAGATGTTGGATTGGTATTTTCAAAAAATGCAGAAGAAATATGGGAATATGAGCTTGGAGATAACTCATATAAAGATTATCCATTTAAGATCTATGCAAAGAATGATTTTTATGCTCCTTTTGCTTCAGGTTCGGCCCAGTTTGATACTATGATTATCTGTCCATGCTCAATGGGAACGCTGGGTCGAATTGCCAGCGGTACATCTGACGATTTAATTACACGTGCTGCCGATGTAATACTTAAAGAACGAAAAAAATTAATATTGGTTCCACGAGAATTGCCATATAGTCTTATTCATATTAATAATATGAAATTGATAACCGAGGCTGGAGGTATTATATGTCCAGCAACGCCATCTTTCTATGCTAAACCAAAAACAATTGAGGAGGTTGTAAATACAGTTGTTAATCGTATTCTTGATTTGGCCGGATTTGAAATTGAGTCAAATCGATGGGGAGATTTTAAAAAGTAAAAAGGTATACGAGTTTTAGTTATCAATCCTCATTTCCATATACCATATACCATATACCTCATACCCTATAACTTATACCCTAACTCAAACTACTCTATATCCGTAAAATGGTGACATTATAGTTGCAAAAAATTTAGATTCTTAAATTAGTATTAAGCAACAGCCAGTGAAGCAATACTTACCTTTGTCCCTTTAATTTCCAGAATTGCATTAGCGCATGCTTCGAGAGTTGATCCGGTTGTAACTACATCATCAACCAACAAAACGTGTTTTCCTTCAATTTTTAATGAATCATTTATTTGAAATATATTTTCAACATTTTGCCATCGTGCAAAACGAGACTTACGGGTTTGAGTTGTTGTTTCAACAGATCTTACAAGAATATTTGAATCGGTTATCTTTTCAAGTGAATAAGCCAATCCTTTGGCAATCCAATCACTTTGATTATATCCTCTTTTCTTTAATTTCTTTGGATGGAGAGGTACAGGAATAATCATATCAATTTCATTAAAGGGGCTTTTTTTTAATTGTAAACCAAAATCTTTGCCTAAAACAAATCCTATTTCCTTTTTGCCATGATACTTAAAATGATGCATCATTTGCTGATAATTGGTTCCTTTATTAAAATAGAAATAGGCTGTAGCATATTCGATTTTTGTTCTTCCCCAAAAAAGTTGGGCAACCGGGTTTTCAATGTCTACATGAAAATTGGTTTTGGGTAGGTTGTACAAACATTTTGTGCAGATTAGCTTTTCCTGAGAAACAAGGTGTGCGCTGCATGACACACATAATTCCGGAAAAAATAATCCAAAAAAATCAGTAAGGTATCTTAATAAAACTCTCATTCAACATTTTATTTATTCAACACCATTCCATTCTTTAAAAAACTTTTCGAGATATTGTTGCATATACTGATGCCTTGAGTTGGCTAATTGTTTTGCTGTTTCAGTATTCATTCTATTTTTAATTAAAAGCAATTTTTCGTAAAAATGATTTATAGTTGTTCCATTCGATTTTTTGTACTCATCAAACTTCATATCAACAGATGGTTGCTTTAGTGGATTATGCATTTCATTTCCCTTATATCCGCCAAACGCAAATGTGCGTGCAATACCAATTGCTCCAATAGCATCAAGTCGGTCTGCATCTTGTACAATCTTGCCCTCCGGTGAATCCATTTTATTTTTCTCACCTTCTCCTTTATAGGAGATGTTTTCAATAATATATAAAACAGATTTAATTGTTTTTAAATCAATCTGTTGTGATTCCATCCAATTGGAAACAATTTTAAGACCTGCCGCTTCGTCGTTATTAAATTTCCAATCTGCAACATCGTGCAAAAGCGATGCAAGTTCAATAATAAATAAATCGCCTCCTTCGGTTTCCTGAATTTTTTTGGATAGGGTCAACACTCTTTGAATATGCCACCAATCGTGCCCAGAGCTATCTCCTTTAAGCCTTTCTTTTACAAATTCAATAGTATTCGAAATAATAGTTTGATTATCCATAACTAAAATATAAAAAAACCCGCTGCTGCGGGTTATAAATATATATAAAAGAAATTTATTCTCTTAATTTTTCTTCTCTTACCCAAATCACTTCTCTTCCAAGTAAAGAAAATCCAATAAATCCTTTTACGAGAAGTGTGTTTTCATCTCCTTCTTTAAAGCGGATAAAACATTTATAAGTTTTACCATTTTTTGGATCATAAATTGTTCCATCAACCCATTCTTTGTGCTTAGCATCATATTCAAATGATTTAAGAATCTGTAAACCAAGTACTGGTCTCTTTTTTAGCTTTTCATCCGAATTGTTTTTGTCTAATTTCGCTGTACCATCTGGTTCATTTGGTGTTTTTAACCATTTAATATCGCCATAATACTTGCCATCTTTGGCTTTAAATATTTTTACCTGTGAATCACCATCTTGGGTTAACCAATAACCCATAAATTTATCTGCATCCTGAGCAAATAGTTGTGGTGAAATAAAAAATGCAACGAGAAATAAAAGAGAAAAAAGCGTTGTTTTCATATAATTATTAAGATTGGTGAATAAAATGCAAGATATAATAAAATTAAATAAAATTTAATCAAAAACATATCCAAATACTTTTTGCAGAATAGAGCTTGCCCATTTATATGGATCTTTACGAATTTTCTTTTCTTCTTCACCAACTCTATAGAAAAGTTCATCAAGAGCCATTTGTGTTGAGAACTCACCTAGATTAGTATTTATAGCCGATGGCAAACCTAATTCACTAATTGTTGAATTACTCAGCATTGAAAGCAGCGTATTGTAACTTGATGTTAATGTGCCCCAAACTTCATTTGCCGAATAACTCGAAACAAGATCTTTATTAAGAGATGTATTTATTTGTGGGGCGTATAATCCAAATAGACTATTAAATGTTTTTAGTTTTAAATATTGAGTTGCTGCGGTTGAGTCGAATACAGCATTTGCTGATTTTGTTTCTCCATCCGTAGGAACAATTCCACGAAGGATATCAAGTCCCTGACTAATTGATAGGTCAAAAATTGCATCTTTAAAAATTGGTGCAACATCCTGTGCTGCATCTTCGGCAGCTCTGTTTACTGCAAGTATAACATCGTCGAATTTATCTTCTAATCCGATAGTTTCGCTAGCCAGACTAGCTAAAAAATTGCTATTAATTTTGGTTCTGATAAGAGCCACTTCGTCAGGCAACTGAATTAATGCCAGCGATGGACTTCCTTTATAGTAACCATTATTTGCCGACAGTTCTGTTGAAGCAGTATCGGTACCAACCTCGAGGGCTTCTTTTAAACCTGCTATTATCTCTGAATTGTTTAATCCATCATCTGTTGTCTCGTTTAAAAGATCTTCCAATAGTTCACAACTATTAAATAAAAACAGTGAGATTATGATTAAAAATAAATTTCTCATGGCTTATTATATTTTAATTTCTGTATTACTCTAAAACGAATTTGTAGAAACAAATAACAAAAATATAGTATACGAAGTTCTGCAAATTATGTTATTTTATAAAAAAGTTCTAATAATAATTACAAATCACCACGCAACTATTAAACCAATTTTTTCATCTTTCCCTACAAGGTTGATTTTAATTACTAAATAAAGGTTAGATTCAATCTGCCAAGACTTAAATGAACAATGTGGTTATTAAGTTGTTATTCTGAGTCAAAGTTGTTAAATTTGCTATTCATCTAAAAATCTTTAATCACTAAATTTATATATTATGAAAACAATCAAATTATTATTTATTGGCCTAGCAGTATTATCTGTAGGTTTATTAACATCTTGCGAAGATGATGAACTCGCAACCGGCCCCAGCATTACTTTTATGACAGGTACTGATATTATTACAGCCGATGCAACCGTTAATGTATATGAAGAATTCAAGTTTAAGTGCCTTGTAGAAAAAGGTTCTGCAGATTTAATTTCATTTGATATTAAGGAAAACAATATAACTATTGGTGGTGATTATCCATTAAATGATGTTGATGATGTATTTGATGAAAACTCATTTACTGCTGATGCCACTATTATACCATCAGAACCAGGTACATTTACTTATACCTTTATTGCTACAGATAAAGATGGTTTAACAGAAATTAAAACCATTGTTGTAACTGTCGGAACAAATATTAATTCTTATACAGATAAGATACTTGGAGCAAACCAGAACACAACGTTGGGTAGTTCTTTTGCATCAATTGATGGTACCGTTTATACAGCTGCTAATGCTGCAACAAATTCTGCTAAGATAGATTTTGTTTATTATTATGGTGCAACAAATTTTGCTACTTTGGCAGCTCCAAATAATGCTGATGCGCAAACAATTTTCACACCAATGGCAACATGGACAACAATTAATGCAACTAAATTTGGAACAACAACTATAACAGGAACAACATTTGATGCTATAGATGATGATAGTGCTATTATTACAGCTGCTGATGGGTTAACAGATAGTGATGCAAAAGATTTAGCTGAAGGTGATGTAATTGCCTTTGTAACCGCTTCAACATCTGCAAATCCTTCGAAAAAAGGCTTAATAAAAATAGTTGATATAGCAACCGGAAACACTGGAACGATAACTATTGCTGTTAAAGTTCAAAAATAGGTTTTAAAAGAACTTTTAGTTAAATATAATCCGGGAGCATAAAGCTTCCGGATTTTTTATTGAATAGAAACACCAAAGCTCAATATTGTTTATGGTTTTGATTTAAGGTTTTGTAAGCTAGATAACGATATGTTTTTGTGCTATTGATTGCCCTATTGTTATTTTACCATTTTACAGTATTTTGCTGATACGCTTCTTTTTTTTCAGATTTTGTTATAAAGATTTCATCGCTACGCGATTAGGAAAAGAAAGTTTGATACCAAGCTCCATCGGAGCGTAATATTTATAGAAAAATGTATTGAAAACAATAGCGTACCAGCAACAAACCTAATTCTTTGCAAAAACAATTCATGGTGCGCAATGTAAAATGTAAATGAAAATAGAAAAAAAGATTTGTATCTATGCTTGCCCTGTTGTGGTTTTATCTTTTTACAAATCATTCTGACAGGGCTTTTAATCGTTAGGAAATGAAAATCTACGAATGTCTTTTTGGTTATTGTTTAACAATACCATAAAAAAGAATTTGTAGGGTTTGATCCAAATGTTTTTCGATCTGTTCAATAGGTATTGTATTTTTTATTAAAAGAGCAGTTTCTAAACCTTTAAGTGCAGTAGACAAAGTGATTGACG
>JAIFLC010000020.1 GCA_020049295.1 Bacteroidota bacterium | reverse complement strand
TGCTTTATTAAACTCAGTAGTATCGGTTCTGGCACCAATATGAAATACAAATTGGATAAATTTTTGATTTTGATTAATCCATTCAAATAGTTCATCACGATGAACACGCATACTGAATTTTTTTCCTTTAAAATTCTTGTTTTTTACCTCGTTCGAAAAATCATCAACCAGAACTATATCTTTAAATCCTTCATCATTTAGTTTTCGAACTAGATTACTTCCGATAAAACCTGCTGCTCCGGTAACTATTATCATAAATTTTTGGATTTAATTCTGTTTACTAAGTTAAGAATATTTGCTTATTTATTACTCCAATAATGCCTAATGATGTTGCTTTTTCATACAAATTCTTAATCGCTTCGCGCCCTTCATTGCCTAACTCAACAGTGAAATTATTTACATACAAGCTTATATGCTTATACATCACATCTTCATCCATTTCTTGGGCGTTACTTTTAATATATAAATATCCGGATTTTGGATTTTTTAAAGCAAACTCAACGCTTTTTCGTAATATCTGATTTATTTTTAATTGTAAATCATTCTCAATACTTCTCTTTATAGCAATACCTCCCAAGGGTATCGGTAAATGAGTTTCGTTTTCCCAATATTCTCCAAGATCAATAATCTTTTTTAGGCCTTTCTTCTCGTAGGTAAACCTGTTTTCATGAATAATAAGCCCGGCATCAACTTCGTTACTCAGAACAACATCTTCAATGTCAGAAAATATATATTCGATCTTATTTGTGGCCTTCGGGAATGCAACACTAAATAAAAGATTTGCAGTTGTATGTTTTCCGGGTATTGCAATCTTTAAATCATTTATTTCATCAGGATAAATTTTGTGTTTGCTAATCAGCAGAGGACCGTTATTTTTTCCCAGGGCACTTCCAGAATCGAGTAAACAATAATGATCAGAAATATATGCAAAGGCATGGTAACTAATTTTTGTAACATCCAGTTCCTGATTAAGTGCTCTTTTATTAAGCTCTTCCACATCTGCCATAACAACATCAAAATCAATTCCTTCGGTATCTATTTTATGATGAATCATCGCATCAAAAATAAATGTATCATTCGGACAGCTGGAAAATCCAAGACTGATTTTTCCCTTTTTCATATTAAATTGGATCTATATCTATTACAACCAAAAGCTCAAAAAGTTTCTTATTAAGATTTTCAATTGCTAAGGGAATATCCCATTCTGCAATCTTTCTACTTTTTACATAGTTTGATATGGCTCTTATTTGCACAAATCGCACTCTCTGCTGCAAGCAAACATAGAAAACTGCTGCACCCTCCATAGTTTCGATATCGGCATCAAACTTATGTTTAAAAAGGTCTATAGATTCATTCTTCCCATGAGTGGTATTTACTGTAATGGCATCCACCTGTTTTAAACCAGTAATTAATGAATTTTGGAATTTAATCGGATTAACCAATATTCCTTCCTGAAAAGGAAATGATGATTTGGAAATTAACCCTTTTTCGAAAAGTGTAGAAAATGAGATTTCATCTTCGATCCCTAGGTCAGCAAACCGATCGCTATGTACATAAACAACATCGCCAATTTTATGAAAAGACGAAAAACTTCCAGCAATACCTGCATTAATTATCAGGTCGTATCTATTTTGAATTAGTTTTTGGGTTAAAAAGAAGGTTGTAAAAACGCTACCAATTCCGGTAACCAAAATATCAATTATAAGATTTTTATATGAATATCTATTGGATTCATTTCGGGGAGAATTTGCCGTTAATAAATTAATTAACGGTATTATTTCTTTTTCTGTAGCCGAAACAATTAAAATTTTCACGTCTTTTCTTACTTTTACAAATTCAAAGATATTGTTTTTATGGCAAAATTTTTGTTAATTTTAAGGTGCGAATCAAAAAATCCTTTTAAATTCACAAAAAAAGTAATATGATTTTAATTACCCGACGCGAACAATTTAGTGCTGCTCATCGACTTTTTAGAAATAACTGGGATGATGAAAAGAATCTGGAAGCTTTTGGGAAATGTTCAAATCCCAACTGGCATGGCCATAATTATGTTTTATTTGTAACTGTTAAAGGAGAAATAAATCCTGAGACCGGTTTTGTAGTTAATATTAAAAAGCTAAGCACTATTATTAAAGAAACCGTTATTTCGAAACTTGACCATAAAAACATTAATATTGATGTTGATTTTATGCATGGCAAGTTGGCATCAACTGAAAACCTCGCAATTGGTATTTGGGATCAGCTTGAACCATCGATCAGTGCAATAGGAATTGAGCTCCATTGTATTAAAATTATGGAGACAGAAAATAATTATATTGAATATTACGGAAATTAATATAATATGGAAATCATAAATAATGGTGTAAAAACCTTCGAGAATGTAGGTTATACAAGAATCGACAAATGGGACGAGAAGAAAACCAAAGCATTGGCAAAGCATTATAAAGCTATTTTAGAACTTATTGGTGAAGATCCTGAACGTGAAGGCCTGCTTGATACTCCTGTTCGTGTTGCCAAGGCAATGCAATTTTTAACCAAAGGGTACAATATCGAACCAAAAGACATACTTAAATCAGCTACTTTTCGTGAAGATTATAAACAAATGGTTATTGTTAAAGATATTGAGCTTTATTCTATGTGCGAACATCATATGATTCCTTTTTATGGAAAAGCTCATGTTGCTTATATTCCTAACAAATACATAACAGGATTAAGTAAAATAGCGCACGTTGTTGAAGCTTATGCTCGTAGATTGCAGGTTCAGGAAAGACTTACCATGCAAATTCGTGATTGCATTCAGGATACACTAAACCCATACGGTGTAGCAGTAGTAATTGAAGCTTCGCATATGTGTATGCAGATGCGTGGAGTGCAAAAACAAAATTCGGTAACAACTACCTCAGCATTTACAGGTTCGTTTTTACGAGATACAAAAACCCGCGAAGAATTTATTCATTTAATAGGATCAAGACTTCATTAGGAACAAAAATAAATGGCTAAAAATTAGGAGCACCGGATTATTTGTCGATGCTCTTTTTAATTTATAGAGCAGAGATTAAAACCTTTATAAATGCTTTAACTATCAATTTATTAACCATTTAATAAAAACATTTGCTGTTTCGTTGTATTTTCTTACTTTTGTCGGCTGTAAAATTTAGGTACTAATTAATTATTTTAATATGAAAGCATATGTATTCCCCGGACAGGGAGCGCAATTTGTTGGAATGGGTAAAGACTTATATGAGAAATTTCCTGTTGCTAAAGAAATGTTTGAAAAAGCGAACCAAATCCTTGGATTCAGAATTACGGATTTAATGTTTAATGGAACAGAAGAAGACTTAAAGCAAACCAAAGTAACACAACCTGCTATTTTTCTACATTCTGTAATTTTAGCAAAAACACTTGAAAATTTTAAACCAGATATGGTTGCAGGACATTCACTCGGTGAATTTTCAGCACTTGTTGCAAATGGAGCATTATCGTTCGAGGATGGACTTACACTTGTTTCAAAGCGTGCATTAGCTATGCAAAAAGCTTGCGAAAAAGAACCTTCGACAATGGCTGCAATTATTGGAATAGATGATAACTCAGTTGAAAAGATATGTGCCGAAATAAATGAGATTGTTGTTCCAGCTAATTACAATTGTCCCGGACAATTAGTAATTTCAGGATCGATGAAAGGAATTGAAATTGCATGTAAAAAATTAACCGAGGCAGGTGCAAAAAGAGCTTTACCATTGAAAGTTGGTGGTGCATTTCACTCACCCCTTATGGAACCAGCACGTGTTGAATTAGCTGAAGCAATAAATTCTACGAACTTTTCAACTCCAGTTTGTCCTGTATATCAAAATGTGGACGCAAAACCATATAGTAATCCAGAAAAAATTAAAGAAAATCTAATCAAACAATTAACATCACCGGTTAAATGGACCCAGATTATGCAAAACATGATCGCGGATGGAATGTCATCATGCACCGAGGTTGGTCCAGGTAATGTTCTACAGGGATTAATAAAGAAAGTTAGCAAGGATATGCCTACACAAAGTGCATAGATCATTATAATCTTAAACAAAAGGAGCTGTATCAAAAGTTAGATTGTTGCCTACTTTTCGACTCCCGAAAGCTTTCGGGACAAAATGA
Organism: Bacteroidota bacterium; assembly: GCA_020049295.1. Taxonomy (GTDB): domain Bacteria; phylum Bacteroidota; class Bacteroidia; order Bacteroidales; family UBA12077; genus UBA12077. The sequence goes on along the minus strand of JAIFLC010000020.1, from coordinate 5,673 downwards.
CAACAATCTAATAATCAATGCGTCACACTGAGCTTGTCGAAGTGTATACATGATAAAATAGGCTTTTGATACAACCTCTTTTCTATTTAGAACTTTATTGAGATATTTTGTTTCGTTTCGGGGTGTAAGCTTAGAGGAACAGGAGATACTTTTACAAGGCCTTGAAGAATTTTTTTATGCTTTTCGTTTAGTTTGCACATAGAAAAATCGTATTCAATTTTAACCTCAGCTACTCGCCTTGGATTCTCTGTCATTATTTTCCATGTTTTTGCGGTTGCACCATCAATACTAAATCCGTTTGCCTCAGCTTTTATTCCCATAATTGTAAAGATACAGCTAGCCAATGAGGTTGCCAATAAATCAGTTGGTGAGAAAGTTTCACCCTTTCCATGATTATCAATTGGAGCATCCGTGATTAATTTATTACCAGATTGAACATGAATGGCTTCTGTTCTAAGTTGTCCTGTATAGGTTGTTCTTATTGTTTCCATATAATTTTTATTGCTTAAACAAATTTAATCAAAATAAAGTTTAGAATTCTATATAAAAAAAGCAGCTATTTTTTAAGCTGCTTTAAATTTTAATCAACTAATAATCTTACTTTTTAAGAAGAATTTCTTCAATCGCATTCACAAACATTTGCTTTGTTTCTTCGTTTGACTGGCCAATTCCAGAAGCCATTCTAGGGCCACCTTCTTTTGGGCAATATAAAAATGCCGGTATTCCCTGAACACCAAAAACAGCTGCAATCTCTTGGTCTTTCTGGATATCAACTTTATAAACATTTATTTTGCCTTTATATTCTTGGGCAATTTCCTCAAGAATTGGGCTGGCAATGCGACATGGTCCACACCAGTCAGCATAGAAATCAACAATACATGGCAGATCGCCTTCGAACTTCCACTCCTTATTGATTTCATAGTTCATTATCTTTTTCTTGAATTCTTCTTTTGTTAATGTTATTGTTGCCTTTTCAGGAACAGTAACTTTGGTTTCTGTGATTTCATCTTTACTGTTTTTGTCTTTTACACCACAGGCATTTGTTATTCCTATCGGGATAATCAATAAAATAAATAATAACTTTTTCATTTTTATACTGATTTAATTTGTTTCACTTACTTTTTTAATTATTTCATTTGCTGAAGCAACGCCAACTTTATTCCACATTATTTGACCATTTTTAAATAATATTAAAGTAGGAATACTCCGTATATTATATTTTGCTGATACAGCAGGATTATGGTCTACATTAATTTTAATGATTTTTACTCTATCGCCTAATTGATCTTTTACCTGTTTTAATATTGGACTAACCATCTTGCATGGTTGGCACCAATCTGCATAAAAATCAACCAAAACTGGTTTTGTATCATTAATTATTTCTTTGAAGTTCATCTTTATTTATTTTTTTCTTTTTAAAGTAATCATCAATAATATCGCCGATAAAGTAACCAATTAGTGCTCCAAAAAGTACAGTGAAATACCAGTTTGATTTTAGAGGACACGATCCACTCAAACAACCAACATATCGCCAGTACAAATAGCCACCAATAATACCAGGAATAAGAAATAATAAACTGAATTTGTGTTTAATAATAAAGTCTTTCATATAAATAATTTTTATAATTATTACAACAAACATACCAATGTATATACATCTGTCAATATGTTTATACTTTTCTATAAACAAAGAAATCTAAAGATTGTTTTCTGACATATCGTCATAAAAAAGGGAGCAAAAGCTCCCTGTAAAATATATATACTATTTCAAATTATATTACCCCCTGATCAAGCATTGCATTTGCAACCTTTAAAAATCCAGCAATATTTGCACCTTTAACATAGTTAACAAAACCAGTTGAGTCTTTTCCATGTTTAACACAAGCTTCGTGAATACTTGTCATAATTTGATGCAAACGGGCATCTACCTCTTCGCGTGTCCAGCTAAGTTTCATTGAGTTTTGAGACATTTCCAAACCTGAGGTTGCAACTCCTCCAGCATTAGCAGCTTTACCCGGACCAAATAATATTTTGTTTTTCAAGAACACCTCAACAGCTTCTGGAGTACAAGGCATATTAGCACCCTCGGAAACACAAACCACACCATTTTTAACCAATATCTCGGCATCCTCTTTATTTAATTCGTTTTGTGTAGCACAAGGTAATGCAATATCTACTTTTTGCTCCCAAGGACGTTTACCTTCGTAGAATTGTCCGCTTTGAAACTGATATGAATATGGTTTTACAATATCTTCATTTGATGCTCTGAGTTCAAGCATAAAACTAATTTTTTCGCCAGAGATTCCTTCGGGATCATAAATATAGCCATCAGGACCAGAAATAGTAACCACTTTTGCTCCCAATTCATTTGCCTTTGTAACCGCACCCCATGCAACATTTCCAAATCCCGAAACAGCAACTGTTTTACCTTCGAATGATAATCCTTTTGTTGCTAACATTTCTTTTGCGAAATAAACATTTCCAAAACCAGTTGCCTCGGGACGCACTAAACTGCCACCCCAATTGAGTCCTTTACCTGTTAAAACTCCCGAATTTTCGTTTGTCAATTTTTTATACATGCCATACATATAGCCAATTTCACGACCACCAACTCCAATATCACCAGCGGGAACATCTGTTTCAGGACCTATAAGCTTCCATAATTCGAGCATGAAAGCCTGGCAAAAATGCATGATCTCAGCATCAGATTTGCCTTTTGGATCAAAATCTGAACCTCCTTTTCCACCACCCATTGGCAATGTGGTTAATGAGTTTTTAAATATTTGTTCAAATCCAAGGAATTTTAAAATACTTAGATTTACACTTGGGTGAAAACGAATTCCTCCTTTATATGGACCAATAGCATTATTAAATTGTATTCGATAACCCAAATTGAGTTGTACTTTTCCATTATCATCACTCCAAGGCACTTTAAACGTTAGAATCCGATCAGGCTCAACCATTCTTTCAATAATTCCTGCACTCTCGAACTGTGGATTTTGATTATAAACCTCTTCGATTGATTCCAACACTTCTCGCACAGCCTGAAGATACTCTGCTTCACCAGGATGTTTTTTCTCAAGCTGAACTATTAATTTATCTACATTCATAATTTTGATGTATAAGTTAATGGGAACTTTTAAGATTTTCTTAAGAATACAAATTTATGCATTATCTAACACATAAATTATATTAAACAACACAGCAAAATATGATTTTGCTCAGAGTTATTCAAATCAAGAAAAGTAAAAAATGGAGAATAGGTTTTTCCTAATAACGTAATACGATTTTCCAAGAACCGGGTTTATTTATACGAACTTTTGCTTCGTATCGAACCATAACGGTGTTAAACCGGCTTGCAGCTGAAAAAGTTAAGCTAATATCAACAGGATAAGAAATGTATTCAACAGCACTATAATATGAATTTCTTACCACATTACCTGTTGTTGAGGATAGACTTAAAGATGGCATATTATAGGAAATTTGACCATCGCGACTAAAAGCAAGCTCAACAGTATTAGGATTACCACCTGCTTTGGAAGTTACAGAAATACTATTAACACCATGATTTTGAAGTATTTCATAGGGAGGATCGGTTATTTCTCTATTCAAGCTATCTTCTTTCCATATGCCTTTAATTTTCTTATTATTAAGAGCTGAAAAGTACTCTCCCTTACCACTTTTCTTACCTGCCTTGAATGCTCCATGAAAATAATCGCCATTACTAAAATAATAAATACCACCCCCATCTGGCAAACCTTCTCTAAATCGACCTGTATACTTGTCTTTACCTTCGGCTGTGCCTCTCCCATGAGCTAACCCATTTTTACAGTCACCTTCATATTTGCCTGATATAGATTCCAGAAGAACCTTACATTCAGTTGTCACTTGTGCAAATCCTTTAAAATTGTGAACAACAAGCAATATTGCAATAAAGCCAATAAATTTAAAATATCTTTTCATAAAGTTTAATATGTAATTTAATTTCAATTAATCGTTTTTATTAAATTTTTAATTAATTGGTTAAAAGTACCATCAATTATTATACAATAACTATTTAATAGATTAAAAATTATTTGCTGGGTTTAAAAATTACTCCTTTTTTATGTTTGCCATCAATTTGAACTAATATCGGTTGTTCAAATCTAACATGCCTTAGGTACTTGTTTTCTCCGAAAGGCTTATAATTTCCAAGAAAGTCTAAATCGTAATAACCATCGTTTATGTATGGATTAATAGTGAAATAGCCAACCCTAAATGAAGTTAAATTCTGAAAAAAATGTGTACCCTGACTTGGATCTATTCTGTAATGTTCCAGTCCGGACTCTACAATAACTCTTGCCTGAGAAATATGTGCCCATTTAACCGGAATTCCCAGATTCGGATCACTCGAGCCCCATCTTCCTGGGCCAACTAATACATAATTTTTTTTCTCTTTGATAAACATTTCGTTTAATAACCCAATTTCAGATGCAATAAGACCACTCTCAAGGGATTTAAAAGCCTCAGGTTTTACATAAACAAAATCATAAATATCATCAATACGACCATTACCCAATGCAGAGTCACAAAAAATTATGGTTTCTTCTTTTTTTACTTCCTGTAAATTAAAATTTGTTATCTGGTCATTGTCGACGATAGGTCTGATTTGAAGGAAATTAAAGACTATAGGTTCTCCATTCTCCGTATTTAAATCAACAGCAAACTCAATTTCAATAGGATTATTCATTTCTTTCTGCCCTATTTCGAGTAATGTTCTTAATATTTCAGCTAAAGGAAAAGTCTCATGTTTTAGAAGGTTTGCAAATGTTATTACTCTTTTTCCTTCATAGATGAATCCATCACGAAGGATATTATTCTGAAAATCATAAGTTGATGCTGCAAACCGCAATGATGAATCCTTCTCTGCATCTTTAATATCATACTTTATTATATTTATTCCATCATCAGTTGAAGGCACAAATTTGGTTGGGCACATATCTAATGCATAAAATGTTTTTTGAGAATCTTTTAAAGCAATTTCGGGGGATGAAAGCTGAAGTATTTTTTTTGGATGTTTTGGTGAAAACCGTAATGAAACGCCACCATCAACTATTTGCTTACCTAAGCCAAATGCAATATTTGCAATACCTTCTTCGTGCTTCTCGGGATCAATTGGATAAAAATTAATCGATCGGGCAACACCAGATAAAGTAGGATAGAATCTATTTCCAAACTGCTTACCGCAAACCTCCTGCAAAATAATTCCCATTTTCTCTTCGTCAATAACATTAGATGTTGCGGCCATATATGCCTTACTGCTTTTAAAATAAACCGATGCATAGACGCACTTTATAGCATCAGACAACATTTTAATCATTAATGTACCATTATCTGTTTTAGGAATCATGTAGGTCGAATATATCCCAGCAAATGGCTGATAATGGGAATCTTCGAGTTTTGATGATGATCTTATTGCTAATGGGTTTTGAACTACGGAAATAAATGCATATAAATCCTGATAAACCCTGCTCGGGAGCTTTGCCTGTACAAAATAATTGAGGATTTCTTCATCTGTGTAATCAGATAATCCTACTTTGTACAGATCATTTTCTTCCATAAACTCATCGAAAATATCAGTACTAAGTACTACAGTTCTTGGAATTGTAATTATTATACCAGGAAATCTATTAA
>JAIFLC010000007.1 GCA_020049295.1 Bacteroidota bacterium | reverse complement strand
AATTATTTGATCATCAGGGTAAAGCAATTGTCATTGTTGATATATTCCGAGCAACATCCATAATATGTACCTTGTTTATGAATGGTGCATCGAAAGTAATTCCAGTCGAAAGCCTGGAAATAGCAAAAGATTATAAGGAAAAAGGATTTTTGGTTGCAGCTGAACGCAATGGTAGAAAAATCAATTTTGCTGATTTTGGAAATTCTCCTTTTGAGTTTTCGTCAGAAAAAATAAAGGGTAAAACCATTGTTTATAGCACCACCAATGGAACACAAACCATACACTTGTGTAAAGAAAATGATAATGTGCTTATAGCTTCTTTTCTTAATCTTTCTGCTGTTGCAGAGTATCTGAATAAATTGAATAAGAATGTCATTATTTTATGCTCTGGATGGGAAGGTGATTTTTGCTTAGAGGATGTTGTATTTGCAGGTGCTCTATCCGAAAAATTAATTCATTCAGGTAATTTTACACCTCATAATGATGCTGCAATTAGCTCATTAGACCATTGGTTTTTAGCTAAAATAAATATTGAAGAATACCTGAAAAAAACATTTCAATACAATCGTTTGTTGAAGCTTGGAATGGCTAATATAATTAAGTATTGCCTTACACTTAATCAGTCTGAATTATTACCTATTTTTAAAGATAACAGATTGATTCTAAACAAATAGTTACAACAGATTTTTTAATCATTTTTAGTTTTTGTACTTTTACTAATTGGTAAAAGATGTTTCATATCATACAATTTGATATTTTTTATCAAAAATTTATTTGCATCTTGCACTGAATTTCATTTATGTTAGTAATTTTTAAAACCATATTATTATGAGAAAACATATTTTTAATGCTGGTCCATGTAAATTATCAGATCCTGCTTTAAAAAATACAGCAGAAGCTGTACTGGATTTAAACGGAATTGGACAATCAATTCTTGAAGTATCGCACCGCAGTAAAGACTTTGAAGCGATATTAAACGAAGCTGTTGCATTAATGAAAGAAATTCTGAATATTCCTGAAGGATACTCAGTATTGTTTTTGGGTGGTGGAGCAAGTCTTCAATTTGCTATGATACCATTTAACTTCTTAAAAACCAAGGCGTTCTATCTGAATACCGGAACTTGGTCAACTGCAGCAATAAAAGAAGCAAAAATGTTCGGTGAAGTAGAAGTTGTTTCATCAGAAGATAAAAAGTTCACCTACATTCCTAAAGGATATAAAATTCCTGCTGATGTTGATTATGTTCATATAACTACTAACAACACAATTCGTGGAACTGAGATTTTCGAAGATTATAGTTTTGGTAAACCACTTATCGCTGACGTATCATCTGACTTTTTAAGTCGCCCGATTGATGTATCAAAATATGTAATGATTTATGGTGGTGCACAGAAAAACTTAGGTCCAGCCGGTGTTACTTTTGTTATTATTAAGAATGATTACCTAAATAATGTTGTTGCTGATCGCAAAATTCCTACAATGTTGCAGTACAAAACGCATATCGATGGCGGCTCAATGTACAATACTCCTCCTTGTGTTAACATTTTTACTGTTCGCGAAACACTAAAATGGGTTAAATCATTGGGTGGTGTAAAAGCAATGGATAAACTGGCTAACGATAGAGCTAACTTATTATATGGTGCAATCGACAGCAGTAAAATGTTTGTTTGTCCGGTTGTAAAAGAAGATCGTTCACGTATGAATATTGTATTTGTTATGAAAGATCAATACAAAGATAAAGAAGACGATTTTATTGCTTTTGCAAAAACTAAAAACTGTATTGGAATTAAAGGTCACCGTTCAGTTGGTGGATTCCGTGCTTCTACTTACAATGCTTGTACAATGGAAGATGTTCAGGCTTTGGTAAATGCTATGAAAGAATACGAAGCTAAAAACGCTTAATAGTATAAAATTGATTTAAAAATAGACTCAATGCGTTAAGCCTTGAGTCTTTTTGCTAAAATTTAAAAACATACAATTATGAAAAAAGTATTAGTTGCAACCGATAAACCATTTGCTAAAGTAGCAGTGGACGGAATAAGACAAGTTGTTGAAAGAGCTGGATATCAGCTAGTTTTATTGGAAAAATATACCGCTCAATCAGACTTTATAAATGCAGTTGCCGATGTTGATGCAGTAATCATTAGAAGTGATAAAGCAGACAAAGATGTAATTGAAGCAGGTAAAAACCTTAAAATTGTTGTTCGTGCCGGTGCAGGTTACGATAATATTGATCTTGCAGCTTGTACTCAAAAAGGAGTGGTAGCAATGAATACTCCCGGACAGAATTCAAATGCAGTAGCTGAGCTAGCTTTAGGAATGATGGTTTATCAGGCAAGAAAGCAATTCAATGGTGGTTCTGGAACTGAATTATCAGGGAAAACTATTATTGCTAAAGGTTTTGGAATGGAAGTTTATGCTTTCGATCCATTTGTAAATAAAGCGGATATTGAAAAAGATGGGGTTAAAGTGGTTGCTACAGTTGAAGAACTGTACAAAAAATGCCAGTATATTTCTTTGCACATTCCTGCAAACGATAAAACAAAAAAATCAATCAATTTTGCTTTGCTTTCGTCAATGCCAAAAGGAGCTGTTCTTGTAAATACTGCTCGTAAAGAGGTTATTAACGAAGAAGATCTTTTGAAATTAATGGAAGAAAGAAAAGATTTTGAATATGTTTCAGATATCGAACCAGATTGCAAAGCTGTTTTCGAAGAAAAATACAAAGGTAGATTCTATTTTACTCCAAAGAAGATGGGAGCACAAACCGAAGAAGCAAATATTAATGCCGGTATTGCTGCTGCAAACCAGATTGTGGCTTTCTTTGAAAAAGGAGATATCAAATTCAAAGTAAATAAATAAATTTAATTCAAAGTTTCAGGTTTCAAGTTCAAGGTTCACAGAGCAAAAATAGAAAATAGTGCTACGATCATAGTTTTCAACTTTTAACATTTAACATTTAACATTTAACATTTAACATTTAACATTTAACTTATTATAAGATGGCAATAGTAAAACCATTTAAAGGATTACGACCTCCAAAGGAGATTTCAAAAGATTTGGCATGTTTGCCTTACGATGTAATGAATAGCGATGAAGCTGCTGTAATGGCAAAAGGAAAAGATTGTTCTTTATTACATATCACAAAAGCTGAAATAGACTGTCTTGCAGGAACAGATGTTCATTCCGAAACAGTTTATAACAAAGCGGTTGAGAACTTTAATATGTTTCAGAAAAAGGGATGGTTGGTTGAAGATAGCGAAGCAAAATTCTATATCTATGCTCAAACTATGAATGGCAGAACACAATATGGAATCGTTGGTGCTGCTGCATGCGAAGATTACAATAAAGGTATAATTAAGAAACATGAGTTAACTCGTCCTGATAAAGAGGAAGACCGAATGATTCTTACACGATATACAAAAGCAAATATCGAACCTGTTTTCTTTTCATATAAAGCTGTTCCTGAAATTGATGCAATAGTTGAGAATATTGTAAAGAATCAGAAAGCAGACTACGATTTTGTTGCAGAAGATGGTTTCGGTCATCACTTTTGGCCGGTAATCGATCCTCAAACAAATAAAAAATTGGAAGAACTTTTTGCAACAAAAGTTCCTTATACTTATGTTGCAGATGGTCATCACAGAACTGCTGCTGCAGCAAGAATCGGATTAGAAAGAAAATCTCAGAATCCAAAACATACAGGAAATGAGGAATATAATTTCTTTATGGCTGTACATTTTCCTGATAATCAGTTAAATATTATCGATTACAATCGTACAGTAAAAGACTTAAATGGATTGTCTGAAGATCAATTAATTGAAAAACTAAAAGTTTCTTTCGATGTTCAAGTAATTGGAACAGAAATTTACAAACCTTCTAAACTACATGAGTTTAGTATGTATTTAGGAGGTAAATGGTACAAACTAAATGCAAAACCCGGAACATATAACGATAACGATCCAATAGGTGTTCTTGATGTTACTGTTCTTTCAAATCTTATATTGGATAAAGTTCTTGATATTAAAGATTTAAGAACATCTACACGTATTGATTTTGTTGGTGGAATAAGAGGACTTGGCGAGTTAAAAAAACGAGTTGATAATGGAAGTATGAAAGTTGCATTTGCATTATACCCAGTATCAATGCAGCAATTAATTAATATTGCTGATAGTGGAAATATCATGCCTCCAAAAACTACCTGGTTTGAACCAAAACTTCGAAGTGGTTTGGTAATTCATAAGCTTGATTAGAGTTAACAAAAATAAAAATGAAATAGGGATTGATTTTTCAGTCCCTATTTTTTTTGAATACACGTTTTTTGTACCTTTGATATTAATACCAGAATTTCAGAACCTATTTTTATGATTATTACTGAAAACATACAAAAACTATTATCTGAAATTCCCGGAAATGTTAAGCTTATTGCAGTTTCTAAAACAAAACCTGCTGAACAGATAGTTGAAGTTTATAATTTCGGGCATAAGATTTTTGGCGAAAACAGAGCTCAGGAGCTATCTGAAAAATTCAAATTGCTCCCTAAAGATATTGAATGGCATATGATTGGTCATTTACAAACCAATAAGGTTAAATATATTGCTCCATTTGTCTATCTAATTCATGGAGTTGATAGTTTTAAGCTTCTGCAATTTATAGATAAAGAAGCTGCTAAATGCAACAGAATAATAAATTGTCTTCTACAGTTTCATATTGCAAAAGAGGAAACAAAGTTTGGTTTTGACATGAATGAATCAAGCCAAATGTTAGGTTCATCTGATTTTGGGCTGTTGCAAAATATTAATATTGTTGGAGTTATGGGAATGGCTACTCTTACTGAAAATACTCAGCTTGTTAGTGATGAATTTAGGGAATTAGTTTATATATTTAATCAGTTAAAGAAAACCTATTTTTCAGATAAAACAGATTTTAAAGAAATATCAATGGGAATGTCAGGAGATTATAAAATTGCTATTGAAGAGGGAGCGACCATGGTACGAATTGGAAGCTTAATATTTGGTGAAAGATAAAAGAAAAGAATAATTAAAATAAAAACTATGAACAAACTCGAAACTACCTATCTAGGATTAAAACTCCGCAATCCATTTATTATTGCAAGCTCTGGCCTAACAAACAGTGTCGATAAAATAAAAAACCTTGAAGCCAAAGGAGCTGGTGCAGTTGTTATCAAATCATTATTTGAAGAACAGATACGAATGGATGCGGGCAAGGTTGCTGCTCAGACAGATTACCCTGAGGCTCTTGATTATGTGAATTTTTATACAAAAAACAATAGTGTTCAGGAATATCTCGACCTAATTAAAGAAGCTAAAGCCGCAGTGAAAATTCCTGTAATAGCAAGTATCAACTGTGTTTCATCAAAAGATTGGGTCGATTTTGCAAAAAAAATTGAGATCGCGGGAGCTGATGCATTAGAAGTTAATATCTATGTTTTACCTACGGATAGAAATGCTTCATCTGAAAAATATGAGAATATTTATTTAGAAGTAGCTGAAAAGTTAAAAAAAGTTTTAACTATTCCTTTTGCTTTCAAGCTTAGTTTTTATATAACAAATCTTTTAGGATTAGTTCAAAAATTAAATGTTCCCGGAGTAGTATTGTTTAATCGTTTGTATGCTCCCGATATTGATATTGATACAATGAAATTTACATCTGCTGATGTATTTAGCTCTCCTGCAGATATTCGATTTTCATTACGTTGGGTTGGGATTATTTCATCCAAAATTACTAAAGTTGATATTGCAGCATCCACAGGTGTTCATGATGGAAAAGCAGCAATAAAGCAAATATTGGCTGGTGCAACAGCTGTTCAGGTTTGTTCTACATTATATAAAAATGGAATTGATCATCTCGAAGTAATGATCAAAGATATAGAAGCATGGATGATTAAAAATGGCTACAAGTCAATAAATGAGTTTAAAGGCAAAATGAGTTATGATAAGATTGAAGATCCTCAGATATATGAAAGGTCGCAATTTATGAAGTACTTTTCCAGTATCCAATAATAAAAGAATCCCGCTTACTCAGCGGGATTTTCTATATGTGAATGAATTATTTTTATTAGCTCACAGACAATTGGTTTTTTCAAATCATTTGCTTCTTCAAGGTAGGTCTCAAGCCTCAAAATGCATTTATTCGCTTTTTCTTCAGGTACTGAATGCATATTATCAATAACTGTAAGTGCATCAAAAGCTTCATTAAAATCACTTTCGATAAAAATATCGGTAAAAAGTTCAATATAATCAACATAATTTAAAGTGTTTTTCCAGCAAGTTGAAACCAAAACACCCCTAATTCCAATAAACTTTTTATCATTTAAAGTACTAATCAGATATGGAAGCGAGGTCTGATCATGAAGGTTTTCAAATAGCATGATTAGACGTTCCTGTATTGAACTGTCTTTATTTTCGTTGAGGAGAGTTATTAATAAAGGCATAATTTCAGGATTACCTTTTTCAGAAATGTATTCAATTGCTTTACTAATGATAGCAATATTTTTAGAATTTAGATCTCGTATAAGGTCATTATTAGTCATCTATTATAAGCTGTTTATGTGTGATTTTTGTTTATCTGTAAAATATTAAGATTCAAAATTAGAATAAAACATTATAAATATTGGTAATTCAGAATTTATTTTTCTATATTAGTTCAGTTATTTAAGGCATTAATTTGTGAATTCTTAATGCACAATTGGATGAAAAAGTATGGATTAATGAAACATTGCTAATAATTTTATATTTTGTTTTTTAAAAAAAAATGTTAATTTTACTAAAAAATGTTTTAAATTGGTAACAATTAATAAAACAGCTTATTATGAATATTAGAAAAATACTTCAAAAAACTTCAAGTCTTCTAGCAATTTTACTTCTGATTTTATTTGCTGCTGGCTGTTCTTCTGACAAACAGAAAAAATCCGAATCAGATGATATGATTACTCTTGATTCATTAGAGATTAATGAGCAACTTATTAAAGATGTCAAAGCAGTTAAAGAAATTTTCTATTCATTGCCATCACCACTCGAAACAGCTATGATACTTAAACAGGCAGGTGCGAAGTATAATGAGGAGCTTCTTAATCCAACAGATAATGTATCAAAATATGTTACAAATAAAAGTATGGCACTAAATTTGGGTATCTATACCACAGATCTTAGTTATGCCAGTTTATTTGATCAAACGCAAGCTACTATTAATTACATGAATGCTTCCAAAAAAATGGCTGAAGGGTTAGGTATATTAAATGCAATTGATGATGATATTATTGGACGGTTGGAAGCGAATATAAATAATAGAGATGTTATAATGGATATAATATCCGAAACTATTATGAACTCTAGTTCATTTTTTGAAGAAAATGACAGACAGGCTTTATCTACCATAGTATTGGTGGGCGGTTGGATTGAAGGTCTTTATATAGCAATTAACCTTGTTGATTCTGACGTTGATTTAAATAATAATGAACTAGTTAATCGTATTATTGATCAAAAATTAACATTGGGTACTGTTTTTAACCTCTTAAATCAAAATTTAGATAATGAAGATGTAAAAAATGTGATTACTAATGTTGAAGAATTAAAAACCATTTTCGATAAAATTGAAATTTCTACATCAAAAATAGAACCTGTTACTGATTCACAAACAAATATTACAACACTTAAGTCAAAGACTAATATTTCTATGAGTCCAAAAACATTTAGTGAATTAAAAGAAAAGATTAAAGTAATACGAAATAATTATACATTATAAATTTCCTCTGCTATGAAAAAAATATTTCAGGTATTAATTATTTTGACCATAATAGCACTTATGCCATCCGTTGGTAATGCACAATGTAAAAGTTTTGCCAAAAAGGTTTGTAAGGCTGAATTAACACCATATATTCATGATGGCAATTTTAATGCGGCTATTTTAACCGAAGGTGAAGATGCTGAATTATATAAAACATTTTATGCCGGGCAAAATTACCGCATTTATATTTGTGGTTCTGATGCATTACCCGAAATCGAGTTTCAGGTATTGGATGTAAATAGAAATGTTTTGTATGACAATAGAAAGTTTAATTATTCAAAAATGTGGGATTTTAAGCTTGAAGCTAGTCAACAACTTATTATTTCATTACGGGTTAAAGGTACAGAGGGTGGCTCTGAAGAACTCTTAAGCGGTTGTGTTGCGATATTATTTGGTATTAAGGAAAATTAGCAGAGATAAATTATATGATTTTAAGAAAGCCTGAATAATTTTATTCAGGCTTCTTACATTTTATCTTTTAAGAAATTTCCAGTGTATGAATCTTTAACCAGAATTATATCTTCAGGTTTTCCCTCAAAAATAATTTTACCACCGTTTTTGCCTCCTTCTGGACCGAGATCAATAATCCAATCAGCCGATTTAATTACATCCAGATTATGCTCAATTATTATTATACTATTACCTCTTGAAATTAGAGCATTAAATGCGTCTAAAAGCTTTTTAATATCATGAAAATGTAAACCAGTTGTAGGTTCATCGAAAACAAATAAGGTATGTTGGTTTTCAGATTCCTTACTTAAGAATGATGCTAACTTTACTCTTTGGCTTTCGCCACCACTTAATGTACTTGATGATTGACCAAGCTTAATATAACCTAATCCAACCTCAGCCAAAGGTAAAAGTTTGTCTACAATTTTGCGTTCTGTAGAGTCCTTTCCCTGACTAAAGAACTCAATTGCTTCATCTACTGTTAATTCAAGAATATCGTAAATATTTTTGTTTTTGTACCTTACATCCAGAACGACATCTTTAAATCTTTTTCCATTGCATGTTTCGCAGATCAGAGTTACATCAGCCATAAACTGCATTTCGACCTTTATAAAACCTTCCCCCTGACACTCATCACATCTTCCTCCATCAATGTTAAATGAGAAGTGCGATACTTTAAGATTATTAATTTTTGCTGCTTGCTGATCGGCATATAATTTTCTTATTTCGTCGTAAGCTTTTAGATATGTAACCGGATTAGAGCGAGAAGATTTACCAATTGGATTCTGATCTACAAATTCAATATTTTTAAGCAAATGAATATCTCCAGAAATTTCCTCAAATTTTCCTGTTTTTTCGCCTAAGCCCAATAATCGTTTGCTAAGTGCAGGATATAAAATGTTTTTTACTAAAGATGATTTACCTGAACCACTTACTCCGGTTATTACAGTTAATGTATTTAATGGGAATTTTACATCAATATTTTTTAGATTGTTTTCACGTGCACCTTTGATATGAATGTAATTATTCCATTTTCTTCTGTTGTGAGGTTTTTTGATCTGTTCTTTACCTGTCAAATATTTTGCTGTAAGGCTCTGGTCACTCAAAAGAATTTCTTTATGGTTCCCCTGAAAGATTATTTCACCTCCAAGTCTTCCAGCTAGCAGACCAATATCAATAATTTGATCTGCAGATTTAATTATTTCTTCATCATGCTCAACAACAATTACAGTGTTACCTACTTTCTGAAGATGCTTTAAAACGCTAATAAGTTTTTGATTATCTCGTGGATGAAGTCCAATGCTTGGTTCATCAAGAATATAAAGAGATCCAACAAGACTGCTTCCTAGTGAAGTAGCTAGGTTGATTCGTTGAGATTCTCCACCAGAGAGTGTAGAAGATAATCGATTAAGCGTAAGATAGCTTAACCCCACATTCATTAAAAAATCTAAACGACTATTAATTTCAATTAAAATTCGTTTTGATATATTTGTATCATAGTCATTTAGTTGTAGGTTTTTAAAAAAGAGTTGCAATTCATCTATTGGCATTAAAACTAAATCCTGTAAGGAACAATTTCCTACTTTAACATAAGAAGCTTCTTTTTTCAATCGAGTTCCTCTGCAATCAGGACAATCTGTTTTGCCCCTATATCTTGAAAGCATTACTCGGTATTGTATCTTATATTTTTGTGCTTCGAGATATTCAAAAAAGGCATTTAATCCATGAAAATATTTATTACCCGTCCATAGCAAATGCCTCTGATCTTCAGTTAACTCAGAAAAAGATTTATGAATTGGAAAATTGAATTTGTCAGCATTATATATCAATTTTTGGTTCCATTCCTGCATTTTTTCACCTCGCCAACATGCTATTGCTTCTTGGTAAATAGAAAGGCTTTTATTTGGAATAACAAGATCTTCGTCGATACCTATTATTTTACCGTATCCTTCGCAACGTGGACAAGCACCAACCGGATTATTAAAGCTAAATGTATGAACAGTTGGGTCTTCAAATTCAATCCCATCGGCCTCGAATTTATTGGAGAAATCGGCAACAATAATCTGATCATTAACAAATGATTTAATAATGCAATAACCCTTGCCCTCAGTAAATGCAATCTGAACTGAGTCAGCCATTCGTCCCATCGAATCTTCATCGGTTTTTACGACAATTCTGTCAATAATAATATTGAATGATTTTTTTGGATTAAAATCAGTTGAACCTGTTAGTAATTCATTTATCTTATATGTCTCATTATTTTGCTCAATACGGGTTATTCCTTCATTTAAAAGCAAATTAAGTTGTTGATCAAGCGTTTTCTCTATATGGTGTATATAAGGGGCTAAAATTAACGTTTTTGTGTTTTTTTCGAATGATATAATATGATTTATAACATCCGTAACTGAATGTCGCTGAACGATTTTATTTGATATGGGCGAATAGGTTTTTCCAATACGGGCAAATAAAAGTTTTAGATAATCATATATCTCGGTTGAGGTACCAACTGTAGATCTAGGATTTCTTGTATTTACTTTTTGTTCGATAGCAATTGCAGGAGGAATACCATGAATAAACTCTACATCGGGTTTGTTTATTTTTCCTAAAAATTGTCTGGCATATGAAGAAAGACTTTCAACGTATCTTCGTTGACCTTCGGCATATATCGTATCGAATGCAAGGGAAGATTTTCCTGATCCTGATACTCCTGTAATAACTATAAATTTATTGCGTGGTATTTTCAAACTAACATTCTTTAGATTATGAACATTAGCTCCTTTAATATGAATATATTGATCTATTTTTGGCATAATTGTTGAATCATTCCCTAAAAAATGTTAACTTTCAGTAAAATTATTTGAAATAACAATATTTTTTATTTAATTGCACTAAATTTCTTAATTATTTACTAACCAAATACGGAGGATTGTCTATCGATTGAACTTCTACTCTTTTTAAACTAAACAAAAGGAGGTTATTTTGGAAGCTTCAAAATATTCCGATCATGAACTTGTTAAACAGTTTATTGACGGAGAACAATCCAGTTTCGAACTACTTATTAAGCGCCATAAAGATAAGGTTTATACTTATATCTTTTTAATGGTTAAAAACAGTCAGCTTGCTGAGGATATTTTTCAGGAAACATTTATTAAGGTAATTAAATCGTTGCACGAAGGACGATATCAGGAAAATGGAAAATTTATCTCCTGGGTTGTAAGAATTGCGCATAATTTAATCATTGATCATTTCAGAAAGGAAAAGCAAATGAAGACTTTATCTTGCGATGATCATGAGAAGGAATTGCTTAATTCGACCCGGTTTTCTGAAATGACGATAGAAGATTCGATAATTCAAGATCAGATAACCATGGATGTAAGAAAGTTAGTGGATTTTTTGCCTGAAGAGCAGAAAGAAGTTATAATTATGCGTCATTATCTTGATTTAAGCTTTAAAGAAATAGCTGATCAGACAAATGTGAGCATTAATACTGCTCTTGGGCGAATGCGCTATGCTTTAATTAACCTTAGAAAAATGGTAGAAGATAAAAAATTAAGTCTTACTGTTAAATGATTAATACTTTATTAATCCTTAATATAAAATAGAGGATTAAAATAATAAATCATATTCATGTGCGTTATTTAAGTAACCAACAAAACTTGAGTTATGCCTATGAGTAAAACATCTACACTGATTTATTTATTTGAGAATTTAGATGGTGAAGAGAACAAAATTATTGATTATTCATTCTTTGAATTCTCAGATGTTCTTAAAGAATTGAATATTAAAAGTATTTCGCCACCAGATGCAGTGATTGAAAAAGTACTGCAATATGCGAAAGATTATATTCATTGATTTTAAGTTAGTAGTTAATATGAATATTTTTAAGAGGAGATAACTGAAAAAGTTATCTCTTTTTTATTTTTAATTATCAGATAATCAATGAAATTACATAGTTAGAAATATTTTTTTTTAAAAAACCTTGACTTGCGAAAAATTATGTTGTATTATTGTGATATCAAAATGATATCAAAAAAATTTAAATTATTGAA
>JAIFLC010000080.1 GCA_020049295.1 Bacteroidota bacterium | reverse complement strand
TTTCAATATCTGGATTTTGGAGCGTACAGATACGAAGCAGGAATTAAAAATATTGCAAACAGAGTTTCATGAGTTTAAAAATAAAGTGATTGAAAAATTCATTTTAACCATGTCCGAAAACACAGACACAATGCAGCATCTTCGTGAAGAAATTAATAAAAAGTTCATTTAAATTTTTTGGTTCAAAGTCGTACTTTGTCCGTTCATAGTACGTTGGCAGTTTGATGTTGCTGTATACCGTACGCCAACGGCAGAGCAGACCAACAGGCCAACACAGGGCTAGAGGGTTTCAGGCAGCCTAAAGGCTAAAGGCCTATTTAAGGCCTAAAGGCTTGAAGCATCCCAAGGCCTAAAGGCTTGTTACAGTTTGCAAGCATTACGCCTAAAGGCTTCACGCTTCAAGGTTTCTTTAAACTGCTTAACAGTTCTTTGAAATTCATTTTTTCGGTTTGTAAATGCCTATTTATAGTCATTTTATAGCAAACTAATCATTATCTATTATTTAGTTAATAGTTAATTAATCAGGCTCTTTTATTATCAATTTATTTATACTCTTATTTCAATCTAATCAAATTAAAAATTATCATTATGGGAATTTTAAGCGGTGGGATATTAGGTCCCGTTAAAGGTAAAGTAGGCGCGGTAGTTGGTAGCGTTGTTGGTGGACAGAACATCATAAAGAAAATGCCATCTTCTTACAACGATTTAAACTCAGTTGCTCAGCAAGGCCAGCGGAGTGCATTCGCAAACACCCTTGCATGGTACCAAGCATTGGCAGCCATTGTTTTTGAAGGCTTCAAAGAACGCCTTGCAATTCATTCACCTTACAACTCTTTTATGTCGGAAAATGTTGGAAAAGGTGTTGTTACCGATGTTCCTGTTTGGGCATCTTTGAAAGTTGCGAAAGGCAGCTTAGGAAATCCGAACTTTGTTGTTTCTTCCACTTTGGACTTAACTACTATTGATTTGGATTGGGATGATGACAGCGACGGAAGTTCTAAGCTTTCGACCGATGAAGTTGTATTTGTGGCAATAAACCCACTTACTAAGGAAATTGTTACCAGTAACGCAGACTCAACCAGAGCAGACGGCACATTGTCTATTTCGTTGCCAGTTACCATGCAAAATGTTGATTTGCAAACTTATGCTTTTGTTAAGAGAGCAGACGGCAAAAAGGCAAGTTCATCATTCAGGACTGGGAAATTGAAATCTGGTTCAGAGTTGGCCGGAAGCGTTCAGTAGTTCTTTTTGAAATTCTTAAGCCGTTCCCCTGCCTTACACAGGTGAACGGCTTTTTTTGTTTAATCGTGTTATTATGTTTCAATATGGGTTTATCAGTTCCTAATTTAATTGGCCGTACAAAAGGAAGCCTTCACAACATTACTTTTTATCAATGGAAAGGACTTGGAATTGTCAGGGCAAAAGCAGCTAGTATAAAAAACCCAAAAACCATTAAACAGCAAAACAACCGTTTGAACTTGGAACCTCTGATTATTGCATATCGGCAAATAAAGCCATTACTAATGCGCTCACTTAATTTCAGGCCTCGCAATAGATTTGTTTATGGGCAATTCCTTTCCATGAATCTCAATAAATCTGTAATAAATGGAAATTTCAACTTTGAAAACTTTAAAATAAGCGGTGAGATTAACGAAGATGCAATATTCGATTATTTAAGAATTGCTGAAGGTGATTTAAACATTCAATTAACCTGGTCCCTAAATATCAATTTGTACAATTTGGAAACAGATATTCTTTGCCTGGTATATGTTAACGAATTAACAAAAGCCTTTAATTATATTTTTTCAAATATTCCCAGGACAGCTACACAATTTAAAACTAAATTGAATCTAGGTTCTGAACTTTCAAAAACATTCATTTATGCTTTCTTTACTAGGGCAGATTATTCGAATAGTACAAAATCTTCAATCTTAGAGGTTATAAATGATTAATCAATACTTATTCTAACTTTTAAATTAAATATCATGGCAGTAGCGAAAAGCGGTATCCTTGGAGATTTAAACGGCTCTGTAGGTAATCTTACATTTTACAATCTTGGAGGCTCTCACGTAGTTCGTGAAAGAGCGGTTCAAGTATTTAATCCACAAACACCCAAACAGGAAGCAAGTCGGGCAAACATGAGTTTTGCAATAGAAGTATTTAACCAGCTTAAACCGTTCCTAAAGTTCAGTTTAATAAATCGCATGAAAAAACAAAGTTTGCTATCTGAATTTTTACGGCTTAATCTAAACAAATCAATCATTAATTCAGTTCTATATATCGATGATTTTAAATATTATTCAAGTAACTCAGAAAACTCTGTTATTGTAATTGATGAGGCAGAACTAGCGAACAACTTAGTACAGGGAACCATTATCTAATATTTAAATTTACTCATTATGCAAAAAGATACTTTCGTTTCAGTCCAGTACAACAAAGCAACTGGTAAATTTAAAATTGATTTCGTACCCGAGGCAGTTGATACTAAAAACTTCTCTATTGATTTAATTGATAGCGTTGAAAATAACGACATCGTGATTAATACATTTTTTGTTAACCCAGACAAAAAGAAAGTTTCAAAACCGATTATTAAATTGTATAAAAAACCTGAAATTATTGTCAATCCTCCGGCTCCAATTCCTTTTACTCCTAAATTTGGTCTTTTATATAATTTTTATGCTGTGTCAGATTCTAGAAATATTTGCTCATCTGGATGGGATTTATTCACTCATCAGGAACTTTTGGACTGGTCATCATCATTACCCGATTCAGGATATATTTATATCCATATTGCAGAAAAAAGCTTAACTTATTGGGATTATACAGACGACTTTATGTTGAATGATTTATTAATGAATGTAAGGGGTTCTGGTTTTGCCTATCCAGATACTAATCCATTTATTGACCTTTTACACACTTTCTACATGTGGACAAAAACCGCTTACAATGAATTTTCTTCATATCATTTCGGCATTCAACCAGCGAATCAGAGAACATATACAGGCGAATCACCTCCAGAACAAATGATGTCTATTAGACCATGTCGTCCAGCTCCTGGGATTCCTACAGGCACTTTAGGTTCATATGTTGGAAATGACCTAAAGCAATATGCGACAGTGGTTGTCAATGGTTATGAAATTCTATCTTGTAATTTGGCTGAAACAAAATTCAGAAACGGTGATTTAATAACCAAAGCATCAATATTAAATCCTATTTCAATTAATCCCGTTGCGTTTTGTTCAGCTTACAATTATGATGATAGTTTAATTTAAAAAATAAATGATTTTAAATCAATTCGATATTGACAGTATTTTACTCCAAGTTCTAGCAGATGTTGAAAAGTATGACATTTATTCATTCATACTTTTTGATAGTCTGTACAGGACAGGTTTAAGAATTAATGAATTAATTGATTATTCGCGCATCACTCAAATTGACACCAATACGGTTTTAATTACTACTCAAAAATTTTCTAATCCAAGAGCCATCAATACAAGCCTGTTAAATCCAACCTACTATAAAGCATTTCAGGATAATACTTTAAAATTATTTGTACGCTCATACTCATATTACAATAGTGCTTTTATAACTCGGTGCCGGTACTTCAAGGATTTAAAAATTGGAGGAAAACTAGTAACTACTCATTTATTCAGACATAATTACATTAAGAAACTAGCTTTAAATGGTTTCACCGCCCAACAGATAAGCGCAATAATCGGGGAACGTGTTGATAAAAATACTCAGGGATATATTGATTCAATTATTACCGCTACTTAGAAATTAAATCGTTTGGTTATTCATTACAGAAGTGAAATTCTTGTTTTCAATTAATCCGAGAGATTTTAAATATTTATCCATCATGTCAGTTGGAGACACTTTATATTTCTTTTCAATCTTCTCTAAATACTTTGTATCAATAGAGTTCCTTTTATAAATCAGGTACAAGTTTGCTGTACTTATTCCAATTACATCACAAAATTCTTTAACCTAAATTCTATTTTCTTTTAGAAAATATTTAATTTTTTTTTCTAGGCTTAACATGTTGATTAAGATTTAATTAAAAAACTAATTTCTATTATACTTGATTTAATATTCTAGTTTACTTGATTTATTAATAAATAATACTTTATATTTGTACAACTATTTCAATCAATTGTACAACTAATTTAATATATCATGCAAGCTTTTCAATCTAATTCAAATTTCAATTTAAGACTAGATAATTATTTCTATAATTTCAGAAAGTATCGAATATTAGAAATTTTAAATTCATTTCCAGCTGACCAGAGCAAAGAATTCAAAAGGCAATTACCATTAAAACTTGACATTAACAGACAGACCTTCGCCAACTGGTTAAATAGTTCAAAATCTGATAAATTAGAAATCCCTTCAATTAAACTCTGGATGATTTCTAAATTTCTTAAAGTCTCAATTGATGAACTTTTTAACATCGATGAATCAGAATTGATATTTCACAACCTTTTCAATGAAGAATCAAAAAGCATTCTGCAAAAAGCAGGTTTAACAATTTAACATTCTAACAATTTTATTTATGAATTTGAGCTATAGAGTTTTTAACCCTAGTGGGTTTGTTGTATCCTATTTCAGAAGTTTAAGCGATTCCGAGCCTATTGAAATTGATATTATGAGATTTTTAAAAGCAATTCAGCGCGGACAGTTTGAGGAATATTTAACCCGAATACGTCAGACGGAAAACAAGACAGAAAGAACCAAGTTAAAACAAAAATTGCCCTGTATTACAACCGCTGGAATATTCGAAAAATCTCATAAACTGACGGACTTAAAAACATTATCCGGATTGATTTCAATCGATATTGATAACCTTCATAATCCTAGGTTAGTGCAAGAGTTATTAAATAAAGATAAATATACATTTGCATCCTTTTTAAGCCCGTCTGGTACTGGAATAAAGCTTATTTTAAAAGTTACTTGCACCCCAGAAAACTTTCTAAACTCATTCCTAAGCATCGAAGAATATTTTAAAATCAATTACAAGATTGAAATAGATAAATCTTGTAAGGATATTAGTAGATTGATGTTTATTTCATCGGATACAAATTTGTTTTTTAATCTGCATTCTGAATGGTACCTAGACCAACTGCACACCGATAAAAAGAAAGCTGAATTTCCTGCATACTTCAATTTTGAAAACAATAATTCAATTGTTAACGCCCTAGTATTGAAAATAGAGAGTAATCGAATCGACATTACAGCCACTTACTCAGATTGGATAAAAATTGCTTTCTCACTAGTAGCTGAATTTGGTATAAATGGACTTCAATATTTTCATAGAATAAGTCAATTTTTCCCATCCTACAGCCCCGAAGAATGCGAGAGAGTATATAATAAATGTTATAGGTCTGGTTCTAAATCAATCACGATAAAAAGCCTTTATGATTTGACTAAACAATTCGGAATAACCTTTAAAAATTAATCCTTTAATACTTCCCACCATGCAAGAAAATAAAATAACATTCACTTACAATTGGAACAATAAACTAGGCAATAACGTATTTACAACAGTCAGGATTAAAAACCCAGAAAAATACAAGCTTAATGAAGTTTACGACATTATTTTGTCCAAGTCAATCAACAAAGAACCAACTAACCAAGGAAAGGCGAAAATAGTCTTAATTCAAGATTTCTTAATCGATAAAGTAACTGAAGGGATTGCTCTAATTGACACTGGTTACAGCCGTGATAAATTTATAGAGCTCGTTAAAACCATGTACAAAAATGCCAAGATAGACTTCACTAAACACCCCTTTTCATTAATATTTCTTAAGTACGTGTAATCTAGTTTCACAATAGAATTTTTAGTTTTTCTCTAATTATGATAAAAGTTGAGCCTTTCCTTATTGGTTTATCTTTTATCCCATAAGTCAACAACTTTTAAGAATGTCCGATTTATTGCTAATCCCCTATTATAGCCTAACTCCGAGCCAAATCACTCTGTTTGAAAGGCCAGAAAATAATAGATTCACGCAAAGACAAAAGGACACTTTTAAAAACTTAGAAAATTCAGAGAATGAGTATTGTGAATTATCAACACATAGCAGAAAACGGATAAAGAGAGCAATTGATTTCCTGCTATATGTCACGAAATCAAAAAGTTTGAAAGGTCAGCAGTTTTTGTCAAAAGATATTGAAAATGAAATTATCAAGGATACTGGAAGTTTACACAAAAACAAAATCAATTTTAAACTAACATTCATTACATTGACTATATCAGCAGCGCAGCACAACACAGACGAAGAAATAAAAAGTAAATTGTTAAATCACTTCCTTACAACAGCACGAAGAAAATGGAAAATGAAAGATTATATCTGGAAAGCAGAAAAGCAAGAAAATGGAAATATACATTTTCATATTTTAACCAACATTTACATAAAGCATTTAGAAATTAGGGCAGAATGGAACAAAATACAAAACAAAAAAGATTTCAATTATGTAGATATTTATTCGAAAAATATGCAAGAGTTTTTTAAAGATGGTTTCAGGAAATTCCCAAGAGACAGAAGAAGCGAAGGAAAGCAATTTATTGTATACACTGAAAACAAAGCTATAAACTGGACTAATCCAAATTCAACTGATATTCATGCACTTTACAAGATAAAAAATATTTCAGCCTACATGAGCAAATATCTAGCTAAATCAGTTACTAAAACTGATAGAGTGCAAGAACTTCAAGTATTATTTCATGAAAAAGAACTATTAACAAATGAATATTCAGAAAACGAAAGCATATTTTTATTTGAGATGGATGCCGATGATAAACAAGCAACAATCAGTAATAAAATTTCAGACATTGAAATCAAAATTAAAGACCTACAAAGCAAAGGAGTAAAAGGCCGTATCTGGTCACAGTCTGAAAGTTTATCAAAGTTTACTAATTACGTTGATAGCCAGCCATGGGACAGGATACCCGATATTGAATTTATAATGAAAAACTATGAGTACATGAATGAAATTGAGTGCGGACAGTCAAAAATAATTACTTACAAATTCGATATCGAAAAAACCAAAAACTTAAAACAATTACTTGATAACCACATAAAATCATTTTCAAATTAAGATAAAAAAAAGCCCTCGGAGAGACACCCCCGAGAGCCGAATATTAAATATTAATTCACTAATACTTAAAATCATGACAAACGTAACAAAAAATTTCGAAAAGCTTCTACAAAACAGAGCAACCAACACCTACAAAGCCCACGAATTTATTAAGGAATACGGTTTTTTTATTTCAATCGTGCTCATAGTTAAAATTGCAACCAGTGTATTTTCTGCTTATGCAGGATATTTCTATCTTAAATTTTCATTTGTTGAGATTCTTAATTCAGAGTTATTGGCCATCATTTTTACAATTATTTCACTTGTTTTAATTGAGTTTCTTACTAATATCAGTTTATCCAAGTTCTACAAAACAAGTTTAAGAGGTGATTTAAAGGCAGCTGTAGGATTTATCATTCTATCATTTGTTTTTTTTGGATTAAGTTTCTTTATATCCGCCCATGGATTAAGCCAACGCCAAGGACAAAAAACAGACAACACCGCTGTAATATTATCAAAATATGCATTATTGACCGATGAACTGAAAAAACAAGCTGAAAACGAACGAAACGATAATAAAACAGCTATTGAAACAATCAAGTCTAATCCCTCAGGTTGGCGAAATTCAAAAAGAGATGTATTACAGCCCGACCAGTTAAAAGAAATAAATTACTACTATAACCAGCTTTCAAAGGTAAATATCAATTTAAGTCAGGATATCGCAACTTTGGAAGAAAAGCAAGCCCAAGAAATGAAAATTAATTCAGGTAATATCTTATTGATAGAAAATAAGTACTTTATGACAGTCAGTATAATTTTATTGATTCAATTTTTTGTCAATGGCTTGTTAATGTTTTTTTACTCTAAAATCTATGCAGATAAGCAAAAAGAACAACTTGCAAAAGAAATAGTACAAACATTTGCAAATGACATTCAAGGTTCAACCGATTCAATGATTATCAGTCAAATAAGCAATTCATATCATACGTATTTAAATGCATTGCAATTTACATTGAATTCACAAGCCCAACCAGTAAAAGCGATAACACCAGAAAAAACAATAGGATTTAAAAAAGATGTATCAAATAATAGTAATTACGATATCGTAATACCGGAAGATAAAAACATTCAACATTCAATTAAAAACATTTCACAATTAAAAAATGAAACTACTTGTAAGCACTGCAATAAGCCTTTTAATCCTTATTCAAAGATTAATATTTTTTGTTCAACTGAATGCCGGTTAGGTTGGCACAAAAATAATTCAGGTTTCGAACTACAGAAGTACATGAAGCGGAAGCATTAAATTTGTATTGTTATTTTTTTTTACATCAAATAAACTGCCAACTCTTAAAGCCCTATTTTATGCCCTTTTTAATTGTTTATTATTTGTATAAAAAAAGGCTTCAAGCCCTTCGGGTTATTAATATTTTAAATAATTTTCTGGTATTGCTTTTTTGATTATTAAAATATTAATAAAGTTGTCATTTCATTTGAGGTAAATAAAAAAAAATAACAATGTGCTGCAACCCAAGTATAAAAAGCCAAAATTCAAAGTTTTGCCCACTTTGCACTAGAAAAAAGTGCAAGCAGTCAAAACTTCAAATTCTGGCTTTTCATACATTTGCAGCCCTTTCTTGTTTTGTGACCAACGCCCCGACAGTAAAAACCTATTTTACATATTAAGCATTATAGAACAAAAAACCAGAAAAAGTTTTTTGTCCTATAATATTTAATATACAAAATAGGGGGTACTTTAAAAAGTTTTCACGCCTGCAGTTCTCTTTTTGCTTTCCAAGCAATTTTGTACCTCGTTACTTTCTAATAAATAGTTACACCCACCCGCCCCCCTAGCAAGGCGTTTCTTTTCTATTTTTAAAAATACGTTGCGCCCCCTTGCGCAAGGCAGCATTAAAGGGATATAATAATCTAAAAAATTAAGACACTGATGGAACCAAAAAAAATAAATAAAAAGGCAGCTAAGAAAAATATTTACTCCACAAAAAGCAAGGCTCAAAAAATAATAATTCCTTTTAATTGTTTGATTGCATTATTATTTTTTGCCGAGTTATAAAAATAAAGTGCAGCGATGCCCAATTAAAGCACTTTTTTTTTATAAGCCTTGCTTTTTGCTCCATAAATATTTGGTTGTATTGCTTTCTTTTTTTTTTTTTTTTCTTTTGGTTTCAGTCGCTTTCTAAAGCAAAGCGCACATAAAACCCTCTGTTTCAGTTTAAAACCGTTCCACGTGGAACATATATTTTTGATAATCAGTCATTTACTTTAATTTTTAACTTAATATCTAAAATCATGAAAAAATCAATCAGTCCTTTTCAATGCTTAGAGCAAATTAAAATTATTGCAGCTCAATATTTTAAAAAAACAGATTGCGAAATTGACTTCAGAATCTCCGCTCAATACGGAAATTCAATAGTAATATCAATCTTTCATGAGCAAATCACTGAGAGAAACGCTTTAATAAGAATTGACATTTTAGAACATGAGTTAAAGTACGGCACTGATTTAATTTATAGCCGAGTTTTAAAACAATGCATTGAACGTGCAATAGAATTAAAAATTTATTCACCCCCAGTTTTAGTAATGTAAATTATTTTCAAATTTAAATCCATTTTCAGGCGTGCTTTGCACGCCTTTTTTGTTACTATACTTTACTTTTTATTCTATTATAATTTGTTTATTTGTCAACTTGTCATATATTTGACACTTCATTTACATACTGACATTTTATTTATGGAACCTGCAATTTTTGAATTAATTATAAATACTTCGGGCGTTGCTCTGGCTCTTGCACTACTTTTTTATTTTTCAATAAAAAGTTTTAATATCTGGATAAT
>JAIFLC010000179.1 GCA_020049295.1 Bacteroidota bacterium | reverse complement strand
ATTGACTCCTCTGTAACCTTGGCACTTGCTGTAAAAGCATATGGAGCAGATAAAGTATTGGGTATTATGCTTCCTGAGAAGGATTCGAGCAATGATAGCAAAAATTTAGCCCTGGATCTGGCGAAAAAGTTTGGAGTCGAAACTCTTGAAGAGAACATCACTGGTGCACTTGAAGGATTTGGGTGTTACAGGCGTCGCGACGAAGCGGTTAAATTTGTTTTCCCTGAATATAATCCTACTGAGTATAAAATGAAAATCAGTTTAAATCAGGGTGGGATCAGTCACAATTTGCCTCCATTGTTCATGCTGACTATCATTAATAAATCAGGTGAGAGTCAGAATAAAATTATTCCTGTACGAGAATATCTGCAAATTGTTGCAGCGTCTAATTTCAAGCAAAGATGCCGGATGTCAATGCTTTATTATCATGCCGAGCGACTTCATTATGCTGTAATTGGAACTCCAAATAAGCATGAAGTGGAACAAGGCTTTTTTGTAAAATATGGTGATGGCGGAGCTGATATAATGCCAATAGCACATCTGTATAAAACTCAGGTGTATCAAATGGCACGATATCTCGATGTCCCTGAAGAAATTATAAATCGCACACCTACTACAGATACCTACAGCGCCGAACAAACACAACAGGAATTCTTTTACCAGCTACCGTTTGATAAAATGGATCTAATGTGGTATGCTTATGAGAATAACATTGATATTAACCTGGTTGCTGATGGAATGTCTATTTCAACAGATGACGTAAAAAATATTTTTAATAATTTTGCGCGTAAACACAGGACAACGGAATATTTGAGATCAAATCCCATTTTTTATAAAACGGTTTAATCCTTCAGAATATGAATGTTTTTGATTATCTTTTTCAAGAATCTTTTATACTTGAGAAGAATTTTGTATTGGGATCACATCATACTATAGCATTCAAAACTCTTCATGAAGTATGTAATAAACTCGCTGAAAAATTAAAAGAGTTAATAGGTGAAGATAATCAAATCCTGATTCTTAGCGAGAATTCAATATTTCAAATCACAGCTTATCTTGCAATTCTAAAATCTGGTAATATTTGTATACCTCTGAATCCTGCAATTGAAAACGAAAATCTGAATCAAATTCTTGATAAAACAAATGTAAGCCATGCATTTATTAGCAGAAGGTATAAGGGAAAATATGAAAACAGCAGTTTTATCATACTCGATGAGGAATTCATATCATCAGTTGAAACTAATAATTCTATTTCTGATGCAAAATCAAACAATTTTGATGAAACAAGATTGGCTGAGATTATCTTTACTTCAGGTTCAACAGGTGAACAAAAGGGCGTATTAATATCACATAAAAATATAATTGCCAACACCCAGTCTATTATTGAATATCTGCAACTTTCCTCAACAGATACAATGGAAGTTGTATTACCTTTTTATTATTGCTATGGATTATCACTGTTGCATACACATTTGAAGGTTGGTGGCTCTATAGTTATGAATAATAATTTCATATTTATAGGATCAGTCTTAAATGATATCAATAAATATGAATGTACCGGATTCGCCGGAGTACCAAGCCATTACCAGATTTTATTGAGAAAAACACGTGATTTCAAAACAACTAAATTCCCTTCACTCAGATATGTGACTCAAGCTGGAGGAAAACTACATGTAACATTTATCAGGGAATTTATTGAAACATTTCCTGATATTAAATTTTATGTCATGTATGGTCAAACAGAAGCTACTGCAAGGCTTTCATACCTTCCTCCCGAAAAACTTATTGAGAAAACCGGATCTATAGGTAAAGGTATTCCTGGTGTAACTTTGCGTGTTATAAATGACAAAGGAGAAACCGTAAAACCAAATGAAACCGGTGAAATAATTGCTAAAGGGGATAACATAATGCAAGGTTACCTGAATGATCCGGAAGATACAGCCAAAGCTTTAAAAAATGGTTGGCTATATACTGGTGATCTCGCGCTGATTGATGAGGATGGATATATTTTTATTCAAAGCAGGAAAAAGGAAATCATTAAGGTTGGAGGTGTACGAATTAGTCCTCAGGAAATTGAAGAAGTAATTGTAACCTATCCGGGTGTAATTGGTTGCACCATAGAATCAATAGCTGATGAACTTCTTGGAGAAGCTATTAAAGCTACTGTTTTCATAAATGAGGATGATAAAGATGCTTTTACTGAAGATATAATTAAAAAGCATTGTGCATCGAAACTCTCGATTAATAAGTTGCCTAAAGTGATTATTTTTGAATCCAGATTGCCATTTAACGCTTCCGGGAAAAAAGTAAAATAAGTCTGATTGCTGATCGATTTTAAGTCAATAATCCAATTATAATATTGCATTTTTTGCAATAATGAACTAATCAATATTACAATACTTATGCTAATTTATTTAGGTATTTATCTCGGATTTCTGCTTGTAGCTGCTTCGTTGTATTATTTAGTCAATAACAATTTTAAACACGTTGTTTTATTTGCTTCAAGTATAGTTTTTATAACATATTTATCCTGGCAAGTTTCACTGTATGCAGTCCTTTTCTCAACTGCCAACTACTTTTCAGGATTATTGATAGAAAAGCATAGGACTAATGCTACATTGCGTCGTAAGATATTTTGGTCAACCATTGTATTAGATATTGGATTCCTTTCCTTCTTCAAATACTTTGTATTACTGAAAGAAGGGTTCAATGCTTTGCTTTCTATTTTATCGGCAAATTCGTCCTGGACGATCAGTTCTGTAATAATACCTTTAGGGATTTCATATTATACGTTTCAGGCATTAGGTTATATAATAAGGATTAACAGAGGCAGCGAAAAACCTGAACCTGATTATTTTAAGTTTGTCACCTATTTAATTTTCTTCCCAAAATTTTTCTCAGGACCTGTTGAAAGATCAAACCGATTTTTTCCTCAAATAAATAATCCGGGAGATTTAAAAAAAGAAAATATTTTTGACGGATTGAGATTATTATTATGGGGAGCCTTCAAAAAATTTGCAATTGCTTCAAGTCTGTATTTGCCAGTTCAGCAAATTTATAATGACACTCATAATTTTGCGGGTGCTTCACTTTTGTTTGTATTCTTTTTACAAACAATCTATATTTATATGGAGTTTTCGGGTTACACTGATATGGCACTAGGTTCAGCAAAGATTTTTGGAATTAATCTTATAGATAATTTTAACAGGCCATTTTTAGCTAGAAATATCTCCGAATTTTGGCGCCGGTGGCATATCTCTTTGTCTTCATGGTGTAATGACTTTATTTATAGTCCTTTCATTGTAAAATACAGGAAATATGATAATGTTGCTGTTGTTTCTGGTATATTTTTAACTTTTTTCATTGTAGGGATCTGGCATGCGGCAAACTGGACTTTTGTAGTTCTTGGACTTTTACAAGGTATTGCAATTGTATATGAGTTTTACACTAAAAGATACAGATTAAAAGTAGCGTCACGCTATCCTAAAAGTGTTGTAAATGCATTTAGCAGAGTTATTGTATTTTTATTTGTCTGCATATCGATGGTTTTCTTTTTCTCACCTACAATCTCAGATTCATGGTATTTCTTAAGTCATCTTTTTGATTTTAATTCACTCAATACAAATGGGGAAATAATGATTTCAAATAAGCTTGCGTTCAGTTTATCATTCTTATTTTTCGTTTTGATTTTTATAGCAGAAATGCTGAATGAAAAAGGCAAAAATCTGCTTTCATTTTTCTTGAAGCAGCCGATCTGGCTCCAATACTTTGGATATGCTGGACTGATACTGCTAATTTATTTTTCTTCCAACCAACTGTTTCCTTTCGAGTATATGAAATTCTAAAATTATTATTTGAGGTTTAAAACTCGTTTAATATTGAAGAACTTAATTCCTTAAAACTTAATAATCTGGCAAACCAATTTAAATTTTAACTGTTATAAATCTTATTAATTCATCAGAATATCAGGATGATTAAAACAAACTTTTCCTGATTAAATATTTACTAACAAAAAGTTTAACTTCAAAAGCCCTATTGGTATGAAACTTTTAAGATTTAGTTATATAGTAGTTTGTGCGATTGTAATTTCGCTAACATTCACACAGTGTACAAATAGAGATTCAAATGGGGAAAACGCTTATAATATATTATTTCTCCATCACAGCACAGGTTATGTAGTATGGAAAGGTGGCAGTACGGCATCTGAAATAAAAGGGATTCGGATTGGTGCTGAATATGATGTTCCAAAATGGTTTATAGAATACAATAAAACAAAAGGAACTGATTATCAGATAGTAGAACAATATTTCCCAAAAGAGGAGCCTTATGGATGGAAAAATTACCCGTATGATTATTATAATATATGGGTAAAAAATGCCGGAGAAAAAGAATACATGGAAGAGCCAACCTTGGAAATGCTGACAAAAGAGTATAAAATGATTATTTTTAAACACTGTTATCCTGTTTCTGGTATGGTTTCCGATTCATTAAATGTTGATATAAATTCATCAAAAAAAACGTTGGAAAACTATAAATTGCAATATGCTGCATTGAAGCAAAAAATGCTCGAGTTTCCTGATACAAAATTTATTCTATGGACGGGTGCAGTTATGGTTAAAGCTCACTTATCAGAAACCAATGCAGAACTCACAAAATCATTTACTAACTGGCTTAGAACAACATGGGATACTGAAAATGACAACATTTATTTGTGGGATTTTTATGAATTAGAAACTGAAGGTGAATTGTTTTTAAAGCCTGAATATGCTACTGCAAGCAATAACTCACATCCAAATGCAACTTTTGCTGCAAAAGTTGCACCACTTTTTTGCCAACGAATAGTTGATGTGATTGAAAATAATGGGAATAAAACATCGCTTACCGGTATATATAAATAGAAAAACAGAATTTTAAAAATTATGCCTAATAAATTGCCTTAGAATATGGTAAATAATTGAAAGCGATTGGATCGTGTTAGTTAAGATCATTCCAATTACGCCAATAATTCTAAAGCAGTTTTGAATCAAAATTTAAATACTTAGTTTAATAAATAATATAATTCAAATAAAACAATTAGAAGTTTATGGAAAATTTAGTTGAGGTTAAGAATACAATCAGGCAATTTATTGTGGAAACAACATTTGCTCCGGCTGAACAAGTAAAAAACGAAACACTTATTTTTATTGATGGGATTTTTGATTCCATGGGATTTATTTCATTGATAAATTTTATTGAAGAGAAATTTGCAATAAAAGCTCAGGATTCAGAATTGTTGGAAGATAATTTTGAATCAATTGACGCAATAGCCAGGTTTATAGAAAGTAAACGTAATTAATCTATTTCAATGTGTGGAATAGCAGGGATATTTAATTATCCTTTAACAGCTGAAATTTCTAATGAGTATCTTCTGAAAAGAATGCTCTCTGTAATAAATCACAGAGGGCCTGATGAATCAGGAATATATACAGGTGAAAAGATCGGCCTGGGGAATGTCCGACTTAGTATTGTTGATCTCTCAACTGGACAACAACCATTATCAGATGAATCTGGTAACTATTGGATTGTTTACAACGGAGAAGTTTTCAATTATCCGGAATTGAAGAAAGATCTTGAAAACCAGGGTGTAAAGTTTAAAACCAACTGCGATACCGAAGTAGTAGTACAGATGTATGCACTTTATGGTGCAGGTTGCCTTAAATACTTTAATGGACAGTTCGCTTTTTGCATCTACGATAAAATTAAACAAGAGTTGTTTCTGGCTCGTGATAGAGTAGGGATACGACCGCTATTCTATTGGTCCGAAAATCAATCTTTTGCATTCTGCTCCGAAATAAAAGGGATTTTTACGCTTGATAAAGTCCGGAGGGAATTAGATACTGAGAGTCTGGCTCAAATTTTTACCTTCTGGACAACAATTACTCCCAACACACCTTTCAAGGGGATTTATGAGTTGCCTCCCGGGCACCACATGTTGGTAAAAAATGGAAATATTCAAATCGAACAGTATTGGAATATGGAATTTCCATCTCAACATGAAACTAATTCGAATAATTTTTCTCAAAAAATCGATGAATTCCAGGATTTACTAAAAGATGCAGTACGAATAAGACTTCGGGCAGATGTCCCGGTTGGAGCATACCTGAGTGGTGGCCTTGATTCTAGTGTTACTACAGCATTAATTCATGAAATAGATCCAAACGTTTTGAATACCTTTTCAATTGGATTTAAGGAAAAAGCGTTCGATGAAACTGCCTATCAACTTGAATGTGCCAAATATTTCGATACTAATCATTCAGCTTTCGAGTGTACATCTAATGATATTGCTGATCAGTTTGAAAATACAATCTGGCATACCGAATTTCCAATTCTCAGAACGTCACCAACTCCAATGTTTTTGCTCTCAAAAAAAGTAAGAGAGAGTAATATAAAGGTGGTGATAACCGGCGAAGGAGCTGATGAAATGTTAGCAGGATATAACATTTTTAAAGAAGCTAAGATCAGGAGGTTTTGGGCAAAGGAACCAAATTCAGCCTGTAGGCCAAAACTACTTTCAAAACTTTATCCTTATCTTCCGATGATGAAGGAATCCAATAACACGGCTTTAAAAATGTTTTTTGGATATAAATTGTCTGAAACTTATGATCCTTTGTATTCGCATTTATTACGCTGGCATAATACGTCCCGTATAAGAACTTATTTTTCAGATGAAATTACGTCAAACCTGAGTAATTACAATCCGCTTGATAAAGTTTATTCTTCATTACCTGAAAACTTTTCGAACTGGAGCGAACTAGCTCAATCCCAATATCTTGAATCAACTATTTTTATGTCAGGATATCTGCTTTCATCACAAGGCGATAGGATGGGGATGGGTAATTCAGTTGAAGGGCGGTACCCATTTCTTGATTACAGGCTTATTGAATTCAGCGCTAAATTACCTGACAGCTATAAACTTAATTGCCTGAATGAGAAATTTCTTTTAAAAAGGATGAGTGTTGGAAAAATACCTGAATCAATCACTAAAAGGTCAAAACAAGCTTATCGTGCTCCCATTGTAACCAGCTTTTTCAATGCTAATTCGCCATTATATATTAGTGAAATACTATCCGAAGATACCATTAATGAATTTGGCATTTTTAATCCGGATAAAGTACGATCTCTGATTAGTAAAATCAAAAAGGAGCTAAACTTATCGGAAATAGATCAGATGGCAATTGCCGCAATTCTTTCCACACAACTACTTTACAAATTGTTTATTAAAAACACTATACTCCCTAATGTTGAATGTCTTGCTAATCTCAGGATTATACATGAATAGTATGAATATTCATTTTGAGAATACAGGAATGAAATTTGCTATATCTATAAGGATGTACAAATAGTTTGTACATTTTTATGCCATACCTTATTGGTTAAAACAAAAGCCGCCCTTTTAGGCGGCTTTTGTTTTTTAAACCCAGATGAACTTTTAATTCTGTACAATAAAATTCTTAGAATACTTAATACCATTAATAGTTATTAACGCTACATATGTACCAGGTTTTTCATCATTCATATTAATTGCTACGTTTTTCTCACCTTTGGTAACTGAAGAGTATATTTCGCTTCCAGTCATAGCAAATATTCGGATGTCAACTTTTTCATCAATAGCTTTTTCCAAATTAACATTCAGAATATCTGTTGTAGGATTAGGAAATATAGAGATATCTCCTTCACTGAAGGCATCAGCTACCGGAATTTCAACTTCTTCTGTCTGTATAACCTCTGTCGAATCCCGAAGTAAGTTAATTGTTATAATTGATAAAGTTGATAAAGGATTTACGCCATTATCTTCAGCAATAACAGTTAATGCAAAAAGCGAATTACGTCCATAAAATAGTTTAGATGGATCGGCCACACTGATTAAGCCGGAACTATCATTTAAATTAAATGTTTGTCCGTCATTTCCATTTGCAATTTTATATTTAACGGATTGTCCGTTGTCAGGATCTTTTGCTTTCAAATAACCTATCTTAGTTCCAGGAGCAGCATTCTCAATTACACTTAAGGCTTGATTTTCCATAACTGGTGCCTCGTTAATATCAAGCACGTTAATAGTGATGGTTGACAAGGTTGTAAGGTTGCCCTGACCATTATCCTGAACAGAAACAAGTAGTTCATAATGATTGTTTTCCTCAAAGTTTATGGAAGCAGACTTATTTACTTCAAGTATTCCAGTATTGGGATTGATACTAAAAGAATTATTATCATTCCCGGATACAATTGAATAAGTTAAGGTTTGATTTAAGTCAAAATCCGTAGCAATTATATTCCCAACAAAAGTCTGAGCAGAAGAATTTTCAATAATTGAAAAATTCTGATCAACACATCTTGGTTTTTCGTTAATATCCTTAACATTCACTGTAACACTTGCTTCACATGACAATCCATATATATCCTGTACCTTAACAGAAAGATCAAAAACCGGATTAGCTTCATAACAAATTATGGAAGGATTATTGATAGTTACCATACCACTGCTGGCATCAATTGAAAATCCCATGCCACTATTACCCGATGTAATGCTATAAAGCAAAGGACTTCCTGAATCAGAATCATCAGCAATGATATTTCCAACAATTGTACCTAAAGGCTGATGTTCAGTAGTACTAAAACTCTGATTGAGAATTATTGGTGGAATATTTTCAGCTACTACGAATACGGTTACTTTAGCTTGACTGCTTAGAGAACTAATACCATTATCCTTAACCTTTATAAGTAGCTCTATTGTAAAGTTTGAAATAATCCCAAGTGCACTCGAATCAGCAACTGATATTTCTCCTGTTGACGGGTTAATGTTAAAAATCCCGGATGTATTTCCTGAAAGAATAGTGTATTCAAGTTGTTGGTCAGTATTTGGATCGGTGGCCTTTACAATTCCAACTAAAGTTCCACTTGACGAATTCTGCCTCAGGGTAAATGATTGATCAGTGATAATTGGGGGGTAATTCGAACCTTGTGACAAACTTATACTTACTATCGCAGTATTATACAAATTACCTGATCCATTATCAAAAACTATAACACCAATTCGAAATATTGGATTGATGTTGAATTGTAAAGCTGAAGAATCAACGATTGTTAAAACACCAGTTGAAGAATTTATAGCAAAAGTGTTATTTATATTTCCAGAAGTAATAAAAAAGAAAAGCATTTGACCTGCATCAGGATCTGATGCTACAACATTTCCGACAGTTGTTCCAATTGCAGAAGATTCTTTTACTGAAAACGATTGATTACTCAATTCTGGTGCTTCATTAACATCTGATAACGAAATGGTTATTGTTGCCTGAGCACTTAAGTTCCCGGTACCATTATCCTGAACTTTTACACCAAGGGTGAAATTGGGAATAGCCTCAAAATTTAAGGCTGCTGAATTGGCAACAGTCAGAACTCCGGTTGATGAATTAATGTTAAAAGCTCCGCTTGTATTTCCGGATACTATAGAAAACGTTTTAATTTGGTTTGCATCAGGATCAAATGCAATAACAGTACCAATAATGGTCTCATTTACAGAAGCCTCAGTCACTGAAAAGGCTTGATTAGTTATAACCGGTGCTTCATTAAAATATGTTAATAAAATTGTTAACGTTGCCTGAGTACTTAAGCTTCCTGCACCGTTATCCTGAACTTTTACTACCAGGGCGAAAGCAGGAGTAACCTCAAAATTTAATGCTTCTGCACTAGCCACAGACAATACTCCAGTTGAAGCATTGATAGCGAAAGCACCGTTTGTATTGCCTGAAACAATTGAAAAGGTTTTGGTTTGGCCTGCATCGGGATCGGAGGCAATTACTGTTCCAACTGCGGTGCCATTAACAGAAGCTTCTGCTACTGAGAATGATTGATTTAAGATAGCCGGCAATTCATTAACATCGGATAACGAAATAGTTATTGTTGCCTGTGCACTTAAATTT
>JAIFLC010000111.1 GCA_020049295.1 Bacteroidota bacterium | reverse complement strand
TAAAGGGTTCATCAACGACAACCAGTTACAATGTAACAGGTTTAACAGCTAATACTACTTATTCATTTACAGTAAAAGCAAAAGATGCTGCCGGAAATGTTTCAGCTGCAAGTACAGCTAAAAGTGTTACAACTTTACCTGTAGCAACTGATACACAAGCACCAACTGTACCAACAAATTTGGCATCAGCAAGTGTAACTCAAACTACATTTACATTAATAAAGGGTTCATCAACGACAACCAGTTACAATGTAACAGGTTTAACAGCTAATACTACTTATTCATTTACAGTAAAAGCAAAAGATGCTGCGGGTAATGTTTCAGCTGCAAGTACAGCTAAAAGTGTTACAACATTGCCTATTACAATTACTTATTGTACATCAAAAGGTACTAATTATACCTACGAATGGATTGATTACGTTGCAATGGGTGGTATGACAAATACAACTGCTGCTAATGCAGGTTATGGTAACTTTACAGCAACAAAAATTGCCACAGTTGCTCTAGGTGCAAGCACAACTATCAGTTATAGTGCAGGATTCAAGAGTACTAAATACACCGAGTACTGGAGAGTATGGATTGACTGGAATCAGAATGGTACATTTGAAACTACTGAGTTAGTTGCAAGTAAAACATCATCATTAGCCACTACTCTATCATCAACCTTTACCGTTCCTACAACAGCTTTAATAGGTGCAACTCGTATGAGAGTATCGATGAAATACAATGCAGCCCAAACAGCTTGTGAAACATTTAGCTATGGTGAAGTTGAGGATTACACCGTTAATGTAACAGGAAATACATTTGTTAGAACTGAAACAATTGGTGAAGATCTGGCTGATGAAGATCCAACCAGCTTAATGGTTTATCCAAATCCTGCAAGTAATTATATTAATGTAAAAATCAGTTCAGGAACAAGAGTTGGAACCATTTCAATCTATAATATGAGTGGTGAACTTGTTAAGCTTGTTGATATTAATGGTGAAGAAAGAGACATTGATATCTCCGGCATAGCTAAAGGCACTTATATAATTTCTGTTGAAGATGAAAAAGAAACCCTTGTTAAGAAGTTTATAAAGCAATAGTTTTTTATGGTTAAAACACTCTAGTTTATTTGCTTTAATTTATTAACCCAACCCTAAGAGTACCAGAAAATTCTGGTACTCTTTTTTATTGCAACAGTTTAAAAACAATTAATTAATACTGCGGATATAAATAAATTACAATATTTTTGAAAAAATATAATTAATGAAAGAGTTCTCTATTATTTCTGTATCAATAATAAACCTTCTGATCGGAATTAGATATTGTGTATTAATCTATAAAAAGGAGATAAAACCAGCCTTAGCAATGTGGGTTTTTTTTACCCTTGCAGTAATTTTGAGCCTTATTACTTATCTTGGAGAAGGGAATTTTAGTATTTGGGATAATATTTTAAATACAACGGATATAATCTTGGTAACAACCGTATCTATTTTTATATTCATTTATGGAGACAAAAGCTCAAAGTTTAATACCTTCGATATTGGATGCTTAATTGCAGTATTAACAATAGTTGTATTTTGGATAATTTCTAAAAATCATTTAATAACAAATCTTCTTATTCAGTTAATACTTGTTATTTCTTATTTTCCAGTTATTCGCAGACTTTTTAAATTAAAAGAAAACACAGAACCTTTTTCTGTTTGGATAGCTATGATGTTAGCGCCCATGCTAGCCTTGCTATCGAGTAAAGGGCTTTTGGCGACAGTATACTCGGTAAGAGCAATAATTTGCGTTGGATTGCTTTTATTACTGATGCTCAGAATAGAATACCTATTTAAGAAAAAGACACAAAAGCAGGTATTATAAGGACTTGAATAAGTTCGATAATTGAAATTTTAGAAAGTATAGTAATTATTTGAAGATTTTTTCTATTTTTGCAGTCCAATAAGGTCAGTTGGCCGAGTGGCTAGGCAGCGGTCTGCAAAACCGTGTACGGCGGTTCGAATCCGCCACCGACCTCAATAAAAGCTGGTTTTATAATAAGCCAGCTTTTTTATTTTCTGACATATATTTTTACCTTATCTTTAAATCCATCTTCATCAATTACCATTATCTCGTGCCAACCTTTTCTTAATTCAATTGCTTTTGAATGGTTTTCTTGTGTGCTTCCAAGGTAAAAATCATCGAGATACCAAAACACATTTTTCTCTGGTGACTGATGGGCAATTTTTGAAATAATCCTTTGATATTGACCGTCAAAATCGCGCGGTATTTGTATTAATGCAGAATCGGTTGGATAAAGAAATTCCAGCGGATTAATTCCAGATCGTTTATTACATATCGGATTA
This sequence comes from Bacteroidota bacterium, assembly GCA_020049295.1. Lineage (GTDB taxonomy): Bacteria > Bacteroidota > Bacteroidia > Bacteroidales > UBA12077 > UBA12077. The sequence goes on along the minus strand of JAIFLC010000111.1, from coordinate 26,116 downwards.
TGTTGAGGGATTTTTTCAATTATTTGCCCTCGTTGTCTTAAATAATGAACTACATCTGCCGGATAAACTAAAAAATGTTTTTCGTGATATCCAGATTTCCAGCAATATGAGCAGACTGCATAATTTTCATTTTCATCTAAAAAAATATTTTGGTGAAAAGGACACAAGCGCAATGGGTTCATATAAATAGGTACTTCAACCAGCTCCTTTTCATCACAATAATCGCCTGCCAGAAAACCTGTTTTTTTACAAATAGCTACTTCCTTAAAATCCATTTCTACCTTTTCGAACCATTTTTGATTTGGATCAACCGGCAACAAATTGAAAATATCAAAAAGCAATGGCCCTGCACTTCCGGGACCTGAAAGATTTTTGTTTCCTTCGCCATCAAAATTTCCTATCCAAACAGCTATTGTCCATTGTGGTGAAACGCCAACAGCCCATGCATCTTTATGTCCATAACTGGTTCCTGTTTTCCATGCTATTGGTCTTTGATTTTGATATTGATCCCAATAGTATTCAGCACCGGGTCGTTTTAGTTCATTAAGCATTTCAAGTGTTAAATAACAAGAACCCGGACTAATTAATTGAGGTGTTTTTTCATTTATTCTAATTGAATCAGATGACAAGAAATAATTAGGTGAAAACGATCCACGGTTTGCCAATCCTCTGAAAAGCATACTTATATCCCATGCCTTTATTTCGGCTCCACCAATAATTAAAGGCAAACCATAATCTTCGGCTGATCTGAATAAGGTTGATATTCCGGCATTCTGTAAAAAAGAATAAAACTGATAAACACCGTAAGTATTCAACAGACGAACAGCAGGAACATTTAAAGAACGAATAAGTGCTTCTTTTGCTGTAACAATTCCATTAAACTTTTCATCCGCATTATTGGGCGAAAAAGCATCAAAATACGATGGTACATCTTTTAGCAATGTTTGTGGAATAATTATTCCTTCGTCAATTGAAAGTGCATACAAAAATGGTTTTAATAATGAGCCCGATGATCTTGAAGCCATAACACCATCAACTTGTCCAAGGCCTTCGAAATCAAAAAAACCTTGCGAGCCAACATATGCTTTTACCTTTCCTGTTTTAGTTTCGACAACCAGAATAGCTCCGTTCTTAACTCCTAACCGACGTTGAAAAGCCACGTATTGTTTTACAACCTGCTCAAGATATTCTTGCAACTTGAAATCAATCGTAGTAGTAATTATTTTTTCGCTGGGAAAGTTATTTTTAATTTGTTGTGCCAGATGAGGAGCAACTACTTTGAATCGATATTCTTTTTCGGGCAGAGGCTCAATAATAGCAAGGTTATAGGTTTCAAGATCAATTACATTTTTAATTAAAAGCTTTTTTAATAATTGATTCCGTTTTACTTGTAATAGCTTTTTATTAGCAGATGGGGAAACCAATCCTGGAGCATTAGGAAGTACAGCCAGAGTTGTTGCTTCGCCCCAGCTAAGTTCGCGAGGTTCTTTATCAAAATACCTTTTAGAGGCAGTTCGGTAACCAATAATATTTCCTCCATATGGAGCATGATTAAGATAAAGATTTAATATCTCGTCTTTTGAATAGTAAAGATTGATTTTCAGGGCTTGAAACATTTCTCTTATTTTTTGCCCATAAGATCTTTCCTTTCCATTTCTTATCCTGGCAACCTGCATGCTAATGGTACTTGCGCCGCTTACAATTCTTCTTTCAGAAATATTCTGATATATCGCCCTAGCTAATGAAACAGGATTTACACCTGGATGCCAATAAAAATATTGATCCTCATAGGTAATAACTGCTTTTTTAAGCTTTTCGGGGATTGTAATAGAATCTTCGGGAGGTAAAAACCACTGCTCGTCTTCATTTAAGAAAACGCGGAGTACAATTCCCTTCTCATCCTTAATGACTAAGCTATAATCAGAATTAAAAAAAGGATTGGGCAAAGGAATAATAAAATAGATTATTAAACTCGCTATTACTCCCAGGCCCAACCATTTAAAAGCCTTCTTCATAAAAATTCTTATGGCTTAATTACACGAACTTTTTTACCAGCTCTAGTTGCTTTAAAACTACCATTGTACATCGCTTCAACCAACGTACCAGGTAATTCAAACTCCCCGATGGTTACCGCATTTAATTTCACCATAAAATCCATTTCGTTGTAAAGTGGTTCATATCTATGAACATCAAAAAACCACATAATCCTGTCATCGCGAATATCAAGGTAATCTTCGTGATTAATTTTAAGTTCGCGAGCCCATAATGGAGTTGATTCTTCCAACAATCGGGTATTTTCAATTTCCCATCCTGAAGGAAGAATTTGAACCAATGCAATTTCGTCAACTTGTACGAGGCTACTTTCGTTTTTTACATTAAAATGTCCCCAGAAAGTTGTTCCCTGCTTTATTTCTGTAATATCCATTTCGTTTCCTTTATCATCGTACCAAGCCACTTTAACACTTAGATTTTCTGACTTATCCTGAATATTACTTTCGAGCGGAACACCATTCCATGCCAGGGTAGTAAATGCTTTGGTTACGCTGCTTTCACTATTTAGTAATACCTGAATCGACTTTCCAAATCCTTCTTTAATTTCAAGGTTGAACGATTTTTTACTGTCGAACTGAACTTTTTCTCCATTTGGTAATATCACTTCGCCTTTTAATTTTAGGTTTTCTGATTTACTATTTAAAACATTTATGTATTTACCCATGCCCAACAAAGCATATCCAATAGTTTGAGTTGAATACCATGAAGTTGCAGAAAGATGTTTCGAAATATCTCTTGTCAGTTCATCAGCAAGTTCAAATTTTTCGAGGATTACCAATGCATCCAAAATCATCCCTTTGTCTCTCAATCCAGAACCATAGGTACCAGAAAACTCAACATAATCTTTGGTTTCGATAGTTGTATTTTTTATTATCTCATCAACTTTCTCCGGTAAGCCAGCCAATTTATATGATGCAGCCAGCATCCATTTTTGAGTGTTATTCATTTCTTTCAGTTTGCTTTCCTTTAACTGGTTCATCTCATTCATAACTGAATTACCTGATAATGCCAAAATATAAACACGGTAAACACGATACATTAAATCTCCCGAGTTTTGTCGAGCTTGCTGTTTGCAATAGTTCAACCAGTTTTCGTAAAGATCATCAACCACATGATAACCTAGTTTCTTTGCTTCGATCATAAAATGTCCCGCATATAATGTTCCCCATTCATTTACATCGTTTCCATAAGGCCAGTAAGAAAACCCTCCTGAATATTGCTGGAATCGACGTAAGCGTTCCAATCCATTATTTATTTGCTGATCAATATCCTGCGAAAAGGCTTCTGGGTACTCCATAAATTTTTTCAAGTATAATTGAGGCATAACTGCAGATGTTGTTTGCTCGATGCATCCGTATGGGTAATTTATCAACCAACGTAAACGATGTGAGAAATTAATACTTGGAAAATTAGAGATGGTAAGCGTAGCATTATTCGTTCCTTTTATACCTATTTCAGGGATATTTATGGTAACATTCTTGGTAGGCTCTATAGTACCTTCACTTAATCCATAAATTCTTGGCGATGTAGGACGCACCATTAAATCAACTTCATAACTCGCATTATATTGATCCGAATTAGCCGTTATTACAACTTTCGATTGTCCTGTTTCCGGTTTTACCAAGATTGTAAAGAAACAATCTTTATCTGTTGCACTTTCGAAATTTAATGTTTGTGTTTTAGCACCCTCAACTGATAATGGACCTTCGGTAGCGATATTTACATTCACTTTGCCGATTTTATCTTTCATTGCAAATACACTAACAGGAATAGTAAATTTCTCGCCCGGACCAATAACTCTTGGCAATGTACCAAGTATCATTAATTCTGATTTTACGGGTACGGCTTTTTCTGCACGTGCAAATGAATTCCCTCGTGAAGCGATTACCATAATACGAACAGATCCTACATAGTTTGGCATATCAAACTGAACAACTGCTCTTCCATTAGCATCTGTTTTTATAGGCCCTTTAAATAAGCTTACCGGCTTAAACCGCTTTTTCCCTTTTTCGGGTGCTTGTTGCGACTCCCGATAATCCATATCACCACCAATGGAAAACGTTTTAAAAACATCTCCATGCAATGCTGACATAACATGAGAGAAAATATCATATGTCAATACACCTAGCCTTGTCTTTTTAAAGAAATGTTTCCAGGGATCGGGGGTCTTAAACTGTGTAATATCCAGCAATCCTTCGTCAACAACAGCAATAGTAAATTGGGTTTGTTTCTGATCTTTGGCTTGTAATGTTATCTCAAAAGGCTCTTTGGGTCTGAATTGTTCAGTAGTAATAATCTCAATTTCGTGCTTTGTATTTGGATCTTCAACCATTAAAGGAATAATACCAAACATTCGAATTGGCCTATCATTAACCGTTTGGGCATGTGGCTGAATTAACGAAATGGAAACATAAGCATTCGGAACCATTTCTTTTGTTATTGGTATCCTGATTGTTTTTTCATTTTCATTGTCACAGAAATACCACTTTTGATCCAACACTTTATTCTTTCTCTCAACGGTAACCAGAATACTCCCTTCTTTCGGTGCTGGAAATTGAATTTCGGCAACATCTCCCACATAATATTTTTCTTTATCGGTGCTTAATGCTAGCGTTCCTGCATTTTTATCTCCTGATGCAACGCCGCCATATGGATATGCATTGATAAAAATACCTGACGAATGGCCTGTTCCATTCTCATCAGTAACCTCAATAAAGTAATTCCCTTTTTCGATTGGAAGAAATTTTACTTTATTATGTGTTTGGGTACTTACTATAGTTCCTTCTTTTACCAGAACAGTATTTTGATCGGTTTTGTATCTTAAATTTCTATTATTATCATATTGATACCACCAATATTCTGAGTTTCTAAAAATTCGATATTTTAATGATTTCCCTTCAACTGAATTTCCTTCAGTATCAACTAAAATTACCGGTATTTCGGTATCAGTTCCTGTTGCAACATAATAGTATTTTAATGGTTGAAGACCAACATAATGAGAATATGGCTCAACCGGAATATTAATCCAGTTAATATTAGGGCGTCCTCCTTTTTCGATGACCTTGGCTGTAACTTTAATGTTTAATGCAGAAGGAGCTCCGACAAATGAAGGCAGCTCCCAATCAATGTGTTTTATTCCGTTTTCGTCTAAGCTACCCTCAAATAAATTCTTTTGAATAGTTGTAAAATCAATGCATGGATTATTAAAAACAAATTTTTCATATTTTGGAAATTTCTTATTTATAGTTATAATCTCTGCTTCAATGCCAACAGGCATGTTTGATGCAGGATTACCAAAAAGGTAGGTGCTTATAACATCAAAGCTAAGTACTTTATCAGAATTTGAAACCACTTTGTTTTCGGATTCAATTTTAACCTTTAAGCGATAGGGAACAATGGTCTCTATTTTTACCGTATGACTAAAATTTGAATTCCCAATATTGAAGCTCGCATTCCAGTTTCCGGTCTGATCAGATTCTTTGGTTTGGAAAGTAAAATTATAAAAGCCTTCCTTATTTTCTCTGTTTGTGATTTCGTACACTTTTTTCCCTTCGGGATTGTATAAATCCATTGTTAAAGGGTGATTATCTGGGAAGGTATTGTTCTGGTTTCTGGCAATAACTGAAATATTAATTTCATCTCCTGGTCGGTAAACACCACGCTCTGTATACACATATGCTTTAGTTCCCATATCGTATTCATCTACACCGCCAATATCGAAACCAGAAATATTCCATTCCATTTCATTGAACTTAATCACACTTCGTTGTCCATCTTTCTCCGCTTCGATGTACGTACTATAATAATAACGATCGCTGAAGAATTGTATTTTTCCATCTCCATCGGTTACTCCTGATGCAATTGTAGGATCGTCATCATCATACATTCTTTTAAGTCTTACATCAACCCCTCTCATCGGTTTAGCGGTATTAATATCTGTAACGTAGATATTATAATAATCACCGGCTCTTTTGCATGTTAAACCAATATTGCTCAGGAAAACAGGTTTGTAAATCTGTCCGAATTCTTCAATGTATTTATCCTTGTCTTCGTTTAATTCAACTAAAACATCTCTTGGATTAAAATTTAAACGGATAAGATACAATGCTTTATCACCACTTTTAATCACACCAGAAAGATCAATTTCGCTTAGTAACCAGTTATTTTTGCGATCGCCAATCTCAAATGTTTCATTATGAATAATAACTCCCAGCCTGTTATTATATGATTCGTTAAAATTTGTTTTACGATCCTTTAAGCTACTTAATTGCTCTGATTGTAAAAACTCGGCCAGACTTTGTTCATAAACCTTTTTTACTTCGATATGAACTCTTTTAAGATTACTGGTATAAAACTGAACTTTGTTTTTATTTTCACTTGGAAGGATAATCCCATCCGAAGCAAATTCAACCTGAGGTTTAATATCCGAAAAACGGATTTTTTCTTTAAATTGGTTTTCGGTTTCTGTTCCCCATCGGCTCTTAACTCCTGATTCTACAACAACATCATACTCGGATCCAAAACTAAAATCTCCATCAAGAATTACAGTACTTCCTAATCGCTGAATTTTAAGCTCACATTTTGGATCAACCGAAATTAATCCGTTTAGATTTTGTTCGGGATCAAACTCATCGGAAAACTCAACAAAAATTTTGGGAATACGACCTTCCTCTTGCTTATTGACTTTAACAACTTTCATTTGCTCTATGGGTGTAACTTGAAAGCTTTTTTCAAAATCTTCAGTAAGATTTAACTTGCCGCGATCAATAATAAATGTAAAATTCTGGGTTGAGTTATCGCGTGTAAGATCTTCGCTGATGAACGAAAAAGTGAATCCGTTCTTTTCTGAAATCCAGTTTAAATCAATATTTTTTGATCCTTTTTTCAGGCTTACTACCTCTTTTAGTAATTCAAAATCTATTTTCTCACTTAAAGATAATTTTCCTCGATAGTTTAAAAGCTTCGGGTTGTTTCTGTTTTTTAGAACCAATTCGCCAGTAAAGCTTGATATTTGCTGTCCGCGAACAGTAAAATTAAATTTTAATATTTCTAACTTTTTCTCCTTAAGATCTTCAGATATTTTCCCTAAATCTAATTCACCCTTATATGTTTTTCTGTATTGTAAAGGTTCATTTGGTTCAAATACCAATGTTTTTAAATCACTCCAGTATGTTTTTCCTTTTATTCTTGGTGAAAATTTAAATACATCTTTTTCACAAGGTTTATTAATATCATCTTTTGAAATCATTGGGTTTACAAACCTCACTTGTATTCTATCAGAAGCTTGAATATCTCCATTGGTAACCTGACTTACAACCTTGGCCATTTCTTCGGAGTAGGCTATTTCTGCTTCTTTTTGCTTTTTACAAGCCAGACTAATGATTAGTATAATAACAATAACTGCAAACAATTGCTTTTTCATGTGATCGGTTTATTAGGGTTAATAAAAATTGAACAACGATAATTTCTTGAAGTTATAAAACTTTATTAAATTCTAAATGGAATCTTCCTAAATAATTTAATTAATAAATATAAAACCCCATATTGCTATGAGGTTTTATGAAAGATAAATAACTCAATTAAAGATGTAAAATACAATAGATAATAGTATTATAATAAGATATTCCCTTGATTTTATCACTTTTTTCAGAAAATGTAAAAAACTAAGAATCAGTCCATGTTATAGTGCTTATCACTTATTTGGTTCAACTTTCATTACGAATTAACTATTCAATTTTATTAAATACGTCTGCTAATTCTTAGTATAATAAGTAATCGTATTAAGTTCTTTCCATGCACCACGAGTAAAATCAGGCACCTGAACAGGCATTCCCTGGTTTTGGACAGACACACGCGAGAGTTCAATTATTGCAGACCATTCAGCAGCATCATATACGTCCATATCCAATGGAAGTCCATTTCTCAAACAATAAATTAAACGATAATCCATAATAAAGTCCATACCACCATGGCCACCAACAGCTTTTGCTTTTTCTCCAACTTCTGTAACAATTGGATGTTCGTAAACTTTTAGCAGAGAATCAAGGGCTTTGTCCGAAAGGTATCTGTGTCCATCTGGCTCAAGCGATATTCCTGTTCGGGGCCATTTTTGTGCAAACCCTTTGGTTCCAGTTAACATATGAATACGGCTGTATGGACGAGGATTTGTTGTATTGTGCTGAATCATCATGGTTTTTCCTTTATGAGTTTTAATTATTGTGGTACTCATATCACCTTTCATATATTCAGCTTTTGCATAATCTGATTCATTTCCAAATTTCTCTTTTGCATACTCGGTTAATCCAAATTGATTGCTTGAAACAGAAACAAGGTAATTCATTTTATCGCCACGGTGAATATTTAACGCATGTGCAATGGGTCCTAATCCATGTGTTGGATATAAACATCCATCTTCCTTCTGATTATGTTTCAACCTCCACATATCCCAGTAACCTGTTTTCTCATCAAATAAAAGCCATCTTAAATCGTGAATATAAGCTCCTTCGGCATGAACAATCTCACCAAACAATCCTTTTTGAGCCATATTGAGGGTTGCCATTTCGAAAAAATCGTAATTGCAATTTTCCAGCATAATCATGTGTCGGCGTGTTTTTTCGGCTGTATTAACCAGCTGCCATGCTTCATCGATTGTAAGAGCTGCAGGCACTTCGATGGCGGCATGTTTTCCCTGTTCCATTGCATATACGGCTATAGGAGTATGCAAATCCCAGTGAGTACATACATAAACAAGGTCTACATCATTGCGTTCGCAAATTGTTTTCCAGTCTTCAGGTTCGGTATAACCAACAGCTTCTGGTTTATTAAGTTCTTTAAGCGTATTTTGGGCTTTTTCAACATTGGCAGGCACCACATCGGCTAATGCAACAATTTTTGTTCCTTCAATATAACTTAAACGATAAACGGCATCTTGTCCTCTCATACCTAATCCAATGATAGCAATTCGAACAGTATCTAAAGGTTCTGCTCTCAACTCAAGTACATGATTTTGTCCTGCTTGTCTTTCAGGAACCTGAAAAACCTCTACTGCAGTAAATAGTTTTTTTTCTTCTGACACCTTATTACAGGCGATGATACCAATACTCAAAAGAAATATAGCAATTGCTGGAAGCTTAATAAATCTCATTTTTTTTGTTGTCATTACATATCGATTTAAATAGTAAATTAATCTTGAAATTTTTATAAATCATTATTCTTTAAGGCTTTCAAGTATAATTCTTTTCATAATATCCTCACGCGACTCCATACTTTCAATTAGCTTTTTTTGTACGTTACATCGATCAAGATTGTGTTGATCATAACTCGTTTTATAATAGACATCTCCATTCAGATAATCTGCTAAAAACCTTATTCCCATTATGTATGTCATCAAAACCGGAGCTCTGTAAAGATTTGCTTTTTCTTTATTCGTTAAAATGTTTTTTACCTGAGATAGATACCCATTTGTAAAGGATTTAAATGAATTTAGGTTAAAAGATACCTTCTCGAGTTTCTTTTCATCTTCGTTAGCGTTATTGGCTGATGTTCTTAATGCATCACCAAAATCGAACATAATACTTCCTGGTCCAACGGTATCAAGGTCTATTACAGCAATCGCGTTTTTGTCCCTAAAAAGGATATTATTTATTTTTGTGTCGTTATGAACTATTCTAGAAGGAATTTCTCCCTTATCAATCATTTGTTCAATATTGATAAGAGATTTTTCTCTGTCTTTAAAGAATTTGATTATCGAACTAATTGAGCTCAATCGGTTAGCCTTATTATCTTTAACAGCATTATTAAGTTGGTCAATACGAAAGGACAAACGATGAAAATCATTGATCGGTTCTTTAAACTCTTTTACATCTAATGAGCTGCATACCTTGGCAAACCATCCATATCCAATTCCAGCCTGATAAGCTTGCCATTCATCCTCAACCACATCAGCAGAGTGTGAATCTTTAATAAAAAATATCATTCTCCAGGCACCTCCAAGCTTATCAATAAAAAGGTGGTTTCCAGTGAAATCCGGAATTAACTTTGCTATTTCAATTGGTTGATTATTATTAAGTAAGCTTTTCTGTAATTGAATATGATTTTGTATTAAAATATCTGGATTTTTAAAAACTGAAGTATTAATCCGTTGCAAAATATATGCTGAAGATGATTCTGAAAACTCAACCTTATAGGTATCATTAATATGTCCATTACCAAATGGTTTTACACAGTAATCCTGTTCGTTTGGGAAAAATCTTTTAATTACAGTATCAATCATGAAATATAAATGAGTAGTTCTCCAAAAATATACCACGGAAAGTTATTAAATTTTTTTAATAACTACAAAAATATTTGGCGTCTAATTTAATTTTTTATATATCTTGGTTGCTAAAGGTTGCTTGAATTTCAAGATAAATATCTTTTAAAATCATTAATAAAAACGGCAGGATAAATCAAATTAATTCTTGAGGAATTTGAAATGCATTTGACATTACCACTGGTATTGCTCCAAGCAGTCCTGCTTTTTGATGTAGATCAGACAATACGAGTTTTGAATCTTTTTTTATCTGAACCATGACATATTTATTAAGCTTTTGCTGAATTGTGTTTAAAAGGAGCTCTCCTGCTTCGGCCATATCCCCACCAATAATTATTGTTTCAGGATTAAAAAGATGTAGTAAGGTCGAAATTCCTCTTGCAAGATAATCACTCGCATCTTCTAATAATTCTAAGGCAAATTGATCTCCTTGTTTCATTGCCTCAACAATTGATGCAAGTTTTACTTCTTGTAAATTATCATTTACTAATTTACTTATTAAAGAATGCTTTCCTTGCCCAATCTGGTTAACCGCCTTTTTTACTAATGCGGTACCAGAAGCAACCGTTTCGAGGCATCCTATTCTACCACAATAACATAATTCACCCCCTGGAATCATCTGAATGTGTCCAAATTCGCCAGAGAATCCGGAATGTCCATGATACAACTTTCCATTAATTATCATCCCCATTCCAATTGCGGTACCAATATTAAGAAACAAAACATTAGACATGTTCTTTGCTTGTCCAAACCATGCTTCTCCAAGTACCATAGACTTTGTGTCATGTTCTACATAAGATGGTCGACCAAAAAGATTGCTGAATAACTTATTCAGATTATCTGAACCAAGCTGAGGATAACTGTAACTTACTCCCTTTCTTATATCTATTAAACCCGGAATAGTAATACCATAACCAATGATTTGATCATTCTTGATTTTGTTTTGTATTAATAACTTTATTGCTTCCTGCTTCAGAACTGGTAGTATTTTATCCGTTATATTAAGACCTTCAGAAATTTCAGTCGGTTTGTTCAGGTTTTGATTTGCCAAATTAAAAACACACATTCTGGTAAAATCCCTGCTAAGTTCAACACCAACAATATATCCCGCTTCAGGATTTAACCCATATAATGAAGGTCTTCTTCCGCCTTTCGATTTACCAATACCAAAGTTTCTTATCCACCCTGCATTAACAAACTCATTCAGCACAGCGGTTAACGTAGGAATGCTATTATTTGTAACTTCGCACAACTCGCTAATTGTTTTTTGCCCTTCCCTATAAAAGATTTCAATAATCTGCATTTTTAATAACAACTTTTTAAAGGTTGCAGCACTTTTATTTTCTTTATAACTATTAATTGTATGTTCTATGATATTCATGCTATAAGGATTAAGGATTATAAACGAAAAATTTGTTAAAGATCGATTTCTTTGTAAAAAGACAATGCAATATACAAATTATTAATAAATAGATTTAAAAAGCTATTGCCCAATTATTGATTTTTACTTTTTCTGGTGATAAAAGATGCTCCTATTTGATAAAGTTAATATTCCTGTTTATTACATCAAATTTTGGGCGTTCGAGGGGTGACTCTTTAAAAATTTGGTTAAAATCAATTTCTGTTAATTTTTCCCAGTCCAACCTTAGGAATTTGATTATTTCTGGTTTAGGCTTAAAATCTCTTTCTGAGTGAACACTAGCTTTTGAGTTCCAGGGGCACACATCCTGGCAAATATCGCAACCGAATATCCAATCATTCCATTGGTTTTTAAAATTCTCAGGTATCTCACCCTTTTTTTCGATAGTCAAATATGAAATACATTTTCGGGCATCAAGCTTATATGGACTTAATGCTTTTGTTGGGCAGGCATCAAGGCATTTTGTACAATTTCCACAATAATCTTTTATTGGAGAATCCGCAACCAGTTCAATGTCTATAATAATTTCTCCAATAAATAAAAACGACCCGTGCTCTTTTGAAATCAGGTTAGTATTTTTCCCTATCCATCCTAGACCAGATTTTGCAGCCCAGACTTTTTCCATAACAGGAGCTGAATCAACAAAAATTCGTGCTTTAGCTTCGGGTTCGAGTGTTTTAATGTAATCGAAAAGTTTATAAAGTTTTTCCTTAACCACCAAGTGGTAATCTCTGCCGTAGGCATATTTTGATATTTTATAGGAGTTTTCGGGCTGAACTTTCGGGGGGTAATAATTATACAATACCGATATAACCGATTTAGCATTATCAACTAATTTCCTTGGATCAGTTCTTTTTTCAAAATGATTTTCCATGTATTTCATCTCACCATGAAAACCATCTTGCAACCAGTTTTTTAATTGCTTCGATTCCTTTTCAAGATATTCAGCTTTTGAAATACCAATAGCAGAAAAACCTATTTCCAAAGCTTTATGTTTTATTTTTTCTGTATGGGGATTTATTGAGTTCATTTAGCATGTTAACGACTCATTGTAACACTTACTCTTTCCATTTTACCACCCATCGGAGGATTCATTTTCGAAACCTTTACAGTAGCTTTTTTAATCGAATGAAATTTTGCATAAAGAGCATCGAGAATTCGTCCGGCTATATGTTCGAGCAGATGCGATTTCTTTTGCATTTCATTTTTAACAATCTCGTAAGCCAGTTGGTAATTTAGTGCGTCATTTATGCTGTCGGTTTTTGATGGAACACTCATATCGGTTTCAATTGCTAAATCGACAAGAAAGCGATTGCCTACAATTTGTTCTTCTTTAAAACAACCATGATAAGCATAAAACTCCATGTTTTCGATTTCGATAAGTCCCATAGGAAATTGGTTTTAATAAAGTGTAAAGGTATAAATTTTAATTCATTCTGGTTACTGGTTGCCCTCCTTCGGCGGGCAAGCTGGTTACTCGTTTTTTCTGATAACTAATAAAAAGGGATAATGAACCTGAATTAATTCTTTTCTTTTTAGTTAACTTTTAGTTGCATTGGAGAAAATCTTTTACTTTTGTAGGATTCTAAAAATCTGACTGAATTAATTGATTTATGAAAACCGAAAACACAGAACCCGAAGTAAAACGATCACTCAATTTTATTGAGAGTATTGTAGAGGAGGATTTAAAAAACAATAAAAACAACAGTGTGGTTTTAACTCGTTTTCCTCCCGAGCCAAATGGATATTTACATATTGGTCACGCAAAATCTATCTGTTTGAATTTCGGTTTAGCACAGCGTTACAGCGGAAAAACCAATTTGCGATTCGACGATACCAATCCCGAAAAAGAAGAGGTTGAATATGTAGATTCAATTATGGAAGATGTTCGCTGGTTGGGGTTTAACTGGGAAGGTGAGGCACGATACGCATCCGACTATTTTCAGCAATTGTACGATTGGGCTGTTAAAATTATTAAAGATGGTTTTGCCTATGTTGATGATCAATCGGCTGAAATCATTAGTCAGCAAAAAGGTACACCAACCCAACCGGGCATCGAAAGTCCTTTCCGAAACCGTTCAGTAGAAGAAAACCTCGACTTGTTTACACGCATGAAAAACGGCGAGTTTAAAGAAGGTGAAAGAGTGCTTCGGGCGAAAATTAATATGGCCTCGCCTAATATGCACATGCGCGATCCAATTATGTACCGCATTTTAAAACGTGAACATCACCGTACCGGAAATAATTGGTGTATTTATCCAATGTATGATTATGCACACGGTCAGTCGGATTATTTAGAAGGAATAACACACTCCATTTGCACACTTGAATTTGAAGTACACCGACCTTTGTATGAGTGGTTTTTGGATCATGTATACACCGAATGGAGCATTAAGCCCCGACAAATTGAATTTGCGCGTTTAAATCTAAGTTATACAATTATGAGTAAGCGTAAATTACTTGAGTTGGTTCAACAAAACATTGTTAACGGATGGGATGATCCACGAATGCCAACCATTTCGGGTATGCGCAGAAGAGGTTATACCGCTGCTGCTATTCGCCAATTTGCCGACACCATTGGTGTAGCAAAACGCGATAATGTGATTGATGTTGCTTTATTGGAATTCAATGTGCGTGAAGATTTGAATAAAATAGCCCCTCGGGTTATGGCAGTTCTCGATCCATTAAAAATTGTAATTACCAATTATCCTGAGGATAAAGAAGAAGTAGTTACCACCGAAAATAATCCAGAAGATCCAACAATGGGAATCCGCAAGATGCCTTTTTCTAGAGAAATATTTATTGAGAAAGATGATTTTATGGAAGATGCACCAAAGAAATTCTTCCGTTTAACTGTTGGTTCAGAAGTACGATTAAAAAGTGCGTATATTATTAAATGCGAAAAAGTAATTAAAGATTCAGCAGGGAATATCACCGAACTACATTGCGCCTATGATCCCGAATCAAAAAGTGGAAGCGGAACAGAAGCCAGTCAGCGCAAAGTTAAAGGAACATTACATTGGGTTTCGGCAAAACATGCAATAAGCGCCGAAGTTCGCTTGTACGATCGTCTTTTTAATGACGAAGCTCCGGATGGACATAAAGACAAAGATTATAAAGACTTTATTAATCCCGAATCGCTCAAAATAATTAAAAACTGTAAGCTGGAGCCAAGCTTGAAGAATGCCGAGCCCGAATCAAAATATCAGTTTCAGCGAATAGGTTATTTCTGTGTCGATAAAAAAGACTCTAAACCCGGAGCGCTTGTATTTAACAGAACAGTACCTCTGAAAGATTCATGGACAAAGATTCAGAATAAAGAATAAATAAATTTTATGAAAATAGGGGGGGTAATTAGCCCCTTTATTTTTTAATTAAATCCCGAATCACTACAGAAGCACACATACAGCCATAAATTGGGGGCATATAGGAGATTGTACCGACAGTCGATTTTTTGTTTTCTCCCGGTTCATCAACAATTATAGCCTCATCATCAGCTTTTTCTTCCGAAAACACCACTTTAAATCCTTTTTGAACACCAAGTTTTCTTAATCGCTTACGTAAGATAAAACCCAATCGGCAATTATATGATTTCGAAAGATCAGTAATTCTTATTTTGGTTGGGTCTAGTCTTGCTCCGGAACCTAAAGAACTAACGATCTTTAGTTTTTTCTGCAAACTATGATAAATAAGATAAACTTTTGGCGATAATGTATCGATAGCATCTACAACATAATCATAGGGTTTATCAAGAATTCCAATCATTTTATCATCTTTAATAAAATCCTGAATAATATGTAGCTTTAACTTAGGATTAATCTCTTTTAACCTCTCACCCATCACTTCCGCTTTAGGTCTTCCCATTGTACTTTCCAATGCAGCTAATTGCCTGTTTTTATTTGATGGATGCAGCATATCTCCATCAACAATTGTTAATTCGCCAATCCCTGACCTGCATAAGCTTTCTGCAGCATACGCACCAACGCCACCAAGTCCAACGACTAAAACATGAGCATTCTTAAGCTTTTCAAGGTTTTCTTTTCCTATTAATAATTCTGTGCGTTCCTGCCAGTTTTCTTTACTCATAATATCGTATATTATTATAGAATGGGCTAAAGCCCAAGATTAACCACACTATATTTGCCGTTGACTAAAGTCAACGGAATAATTTATTAACTCTTCTTTTAATTTTTACCGTCTGCTTTAGCGGACGGTAAAAATCAGGGCTATAAACATAGCTTTAACCATTTCTATTAAATAATGACTCAACGTTTTTGCTTATTTGCTTTTTTAACTCTTCTATACTTATTCCGAATTTAATAGCAGCAGAATGATACAAGCCTTTAATACCGACATTAAAATCATCGGTTTCAAAAAAAATTCTGTCTAAAGGTAAGGTTTGAAAATACTCACTTATTCTGGAATTGCTATTCTGAATGTGATGACAAAGAGACAAATAGAATCCATGATGAATAAGATCCTTTGCTATTTGCTCGCTTCCGGTAAAATTATGAATTACCCATGGTAATTTTGAGTTTAAATCAATTTTCAACTTTAAAACTTCATTGTGTGATTTTACTGAATGAATAATTAATGGCATCTTGTGTTTTTCGGATATCTCAACATGAGTTCTAAAAACATCTATTTGTGTTTTCCAATCTGCACCACGTATTTTATCAAGGCCTGTTTCTCCAACAGCAATTATTTGTTTGTTGCTGATTAGTTTTTCTAATCTTGTTTCTATTTCAGATTTAGTTAATTGATCAGCATGCCAGGGATGTAATCCAGAAGTAAAAAAAATCTTATCGTCTGGTATAACGATAAAATTTTCCTGTAAAAACAAACTCAGAATAACTATTTCATCGGCATCAGGTTTTTGCTGGTGGGCATGGAAATTTAAAAATGTAGTAGATGAAATAGTCATCATTCATTCCAATCTGAACTATTTTATATTTTCTATTCCTGATTTAATTCTTTTTATTGTTTCTTCCTTACCCAAAAGTTCAGCTATTTCTAAAACACCGGGACCAATTCCTGCACCAACCAAAGTTAATCGCAATGGATTCATAAGCTGTCCTAAACCGATTCCCTTTTTCTCAACAAAATCCTGAACAACTTTCTCAAGAGTTGCCAAATCGAATTCCTCTACCTTTTCAAGTTGTTTTTTTAAATCCGATAAGAGTTTTGGAGTTTCTTCTTTCCATCGTTTTTTTATTACTTCCTGATCATATTTGTTGGGTGCCTGAAAAAAGAAATAGGATTGATCCCAAAAATCAGAAACAAAATTTGCTCTGTCCTTAATTAAGCAAACTATTTTATTTACCATTTCATCAGGAGCATTGATGTTTTTACTTTTTAAAATCTCCTGATAAAGATTAGCTAATTTTGCTGAAGTCTTTTTAACTAAATACTTATGGTTAAACCATTTTGCTTTTTCAGGATCGAATTTTGCACCTGCTTTATGTACTTTATTTAAATCGAAACTAAATGACATTTCATTTAAAGACATGATCTCTTCTTCGGTTCCTGGATTCCAACCTAAAAATGCCAGCATATTTACAAACGCCTCAGAGAAATAACCATCTTCACGATATCCTCTAGAAACATCTCCGCTTGTCGGATCTGTCCATTTTAAAGGGAATACAGGGAATCCCATTGCATCTCCATCGCGTTTACTTAACTTACCCTGACCATTAGGTTTTAACAACAATGGGAGATGAGCAAACTCAGGCATGGTTTCTTCCCAACCAAAAGCACGATATAACAATACATGCAATGGCAATGAGGGCAACCACTCTTCACCCCTTATTACATGAGATATTTTCATTAAATGATCATCCACAATATTGGCAAGATGATACGTTGGCATTCCGTCTGATTTAAATAAAACTTTATCATCTAATTGATTTGTATTAACAGTAACGGTTCCTCTGACAATATCTTGCACTACAATGCTTTGATTTTCTGGCATTTTAAATCGCACTACATAAGGCGAACCTGATTTGATCAAACTTTTTGTTTCAACGTCACTTAATGTAAGAGAATTTTTCATTTCGGTACGAGTAACCGCATTGTATTGTTGAACTGAATTCTTTTGATCTTTTAGTCGATCTCTCATTTTATCAAGTTCTTCCGGAGTATCAAAAGCAAAATATGCCTGTCCAGAATCGATCAATCGTTGAGAAAATTCTTTATATAATTCTTTTCTATCTGATTGGCGATAAGGACCATAAGGGCCTCCTTCTTCAATTCCTTCATCAATTTTAATTCCACACCATTTTAATGATTCAATAATATATTCTTCTGCTCCTTGCACAAATCTTGTTTGATCGGTATCTTCTATGCGTAAAATAAATACCCCATTATGTTTTTTGGCAAACAAATAATTAAACAATGCTGTTCGCACACCCCCAATATGCAACGGGCCAGTTGGACTTGGGGCAAAACGTACTCTTACTTTCCTTTTATCCATATCTAAATTTTTTCGAAAGTTACAAAATAATGATTAAAAATGCCGGAACAAAGCCGGCATCATATTGAATTATTTACTCCCAGTTTAAAATTACTTTTCCGCAATTCCCTTCGTCCATAATTTTAAATCCCTTTTCGAATTCGTCAATTGGAAACCGGTGAGTAATTATTGGACTTAGGTCAAGGCCAGAATGTAACATCTGTTCCATCTGATACCATGTCTCGTACATTTCGCGTCCATAAATACCTTTAAGTGATAGTCCTTTGAATATTACCTTATCCCAGTTAATCCCTGTTTTTGGAGGAAGGATTCCGAGCAATGAAATTTTACCAGAGTTGTACATATTATCAAGCATCTCGTTAAATGCAACTGGAGAACCAGAGCATTCAAGCCCTATATCAAAGCCTTTCATTCCTAACTCTTTAACAACATCACTTAATTTTTCTTTTAATGGATTAACAACACGTGTGGCTCCCATTTTTTTTGCCAGTTCTATTCGGAATTCGTTTGTTTCGGTAGCAACAACATAACGTGCACCTGCAAATTTTGCAACAGCCACACACATGCTACCAATTAATCCTGCGCCAGTAACAAGAACATCTTCTCCTATAAGTGACCATGACAAAGCTGTATGCGTTGCATTACCAAATGGGTCCATAATAGCTAACATTTCGTCAGGTATAGATGGATGCATTCTCATAACGTTAGTGGCCGGAACTACAACATACTCGGCAAATGAACCATTTCTTGTCACGCCTATTCCAACCGTATTTTCACAAATATGTTGTCGGCCGCGACGACAGTTACGACATTGTCCACAAGCAATGTGACCTTCGCCTGTTACACGCTCGCCAATTTTAAATCCGGTAACACCAACACCCATTTCGGCAATAGTACCAACATACTCATGGCCAATAGTTTGACCAATTTTTATGGTTTTCTGTGACCATTCGTCCCATCGGTAAATATGAAGATCAGTACCACAAATAGCTGATTTAGTTACCTTTATTAGTATATCATTTACCCCTACTTTTGGAATTTCAACTTCTTCCATCCACAAACCTTTTTCTGGTTTTGATTTAACAAGGGCTTTCATTGTATTTACCATATAATTATTGTTTTATAATTTTTAACAAAAATAAAGCATTATTAGATCATTAGAAAATGTCAAATACAAATATTGAAACCAATGCTCATGTTATAAAACAAAATTTCATTTTTATGATTTAATCCTAAAGTTTAGTAAATTTCAAATAAATACTAAAAAGAATACTATGAAAAAAATATTAATTATAGGTGCCTCTGGGCAGATTGGGTCGGATTTAACAGGAGAATTGAGAGGCAAATTTGGATCACAAAATATTATCGCAACGGATATTAAAAAGGCGACACACGAAGTTATGGAAAATGGCCCTTTTGAAATTCTGGATGTGATGGATAAAAAAGGAATAGCCAGTATAATCGATAAATACAAAATAACCGATATTTATCATTTAGCGGCCATTCTATCGGGGAATGCTGAGAAAAATCCTAAATGGGCATGGAATATAAATATGGAAAGCCTTTTTAATGTGTTGGATATAGCTATAGAAAAGAAAATTGAAAAGGTTTTTTGGCCGAGTTCAATGGGTGCTTTCGGATCAACTACGCCAGCGATTAATACTCCCCAGTTAACCATAATGGAGCCATCTACTGTTTATGGAATAAGCAAACAAGCTGGAGAAAGGTGGTGTGAATATTATTTTAAAAAGTATGGCTTGGATGTTCGCAGTTTGCGCTATCCGGGATTAATAAGCTGGAAAACAGAAGCAGGTGGAGGCACCACCGATTATGCAGTTGAAATTTTTTATGAAGCCATAAAAAATGGTAAATACGAATGTTTTCTATCAGATAATACATCTTTGCCAATGATGTATATGGCCGACGCTGTAAAAGCAACTATCATGCTCATGGAAGCTCCTGCAGATAAAGTAAAAGTCCGCTCAAGCTATAATCTTGGTGGAATAAGTTTTACACCGAAAGAAATTGCCGATGAGATAAGAAAATATATTCCCAACCTCTTAGTCAGCTATAAACCGGACTTTAGACAAGTTATTGCTGATTCTTGGCCCCGAAGCATTAGTGATGAAGCTGCACAAAAAGACTGGGGATGGAAACATGAATATGATTTACCGAAAATGACTAAAGCGATGATAGAAAACATCCGAGAGAAGTTACAGTAAATAAAAAATCCCGTTTTTACGGGATTTTTTATACAAACAAACTTTTTAGCTAATAACTATCCGCATTTTGAGTGTCCACAATCCTGACAAATAAGACATCCCTCAGAATAAACAACATTTTCAGAATTACACTCACTACACTTAGTACCTGTTTTTGGCTTCGTGCCATCAGGTATATACTTTTTAAGAGCACGTTCTACGCCATTTTTCCAGGTGTTAATTGTTTCTGTATCCAAGCGCAATGATGATACCAACTGCACAACATCAGGAATAGGCATACCATGACGCAATACTCCGGAAATTAATTTAGCATAATTCCAAAATTCGGAATTGAACATATGCGATAGTCCACCCATGGTATTTTCATAACCATATTTATCAATATACTGGAAATCATACCTACTCTTTCCGTTTTTATCTTTTACTTTTAAAATCTGACCTTTTTTAATCGATTTTGGTATTGGGAACATTTCTTCATCAGCCAATCCTGTAAATATTTCATATGGACGATCATTTAATATCCCGACAAAAGCAATCCATTTTTCATCATTATTATTAAAGCGGATTATTTCTGCTTCAAGGCTTTTAGGTCTTTTGAAGGTCGGTAGTTGTTCTTCTGATTCCGGTTTTGCTTCTTTTTTATTAGCAATAAGCACTCCAGAACGTGATCCGTCGCGATATACAGTAACCCCCTTACATCCGCTTTCCCATGCAGTAACATACAATTGTCCCACCAATTCTTCTGTGGCATTTTCGGGTAAATTGATCGTAACACTAATTGAATGATCTACCCATTTCTGAATTCTACCTTGCATTTTAACTTTACTTACCCAGTCAACATCGTTTGAAGTAGCTTTCCAGTATGGAGATTTCTCTAATATTGCGCTAACTTCTTCATCAGACATTGTTTGTAATGTTTCAGGATCATATTCATTAGCCTTTAACCAATCGACAAACTTATGATGAAATACAGCATACTCTTCCCATGAATCACCAATCTCATCAATAAACGATACTTTTACATCAGGATCATTTGGATTAACTTTTCGACGACGTTTATACATAGGTAAGAATACGGGCTCAATACCAGATGTTGTTTGGCTCATTAAACTTGTTGATCCTGTTGGTGCTATTGTTAACAAAGCAATATTTCTTCTTCCGTACTGAACCATATCAGCATATAACTGCTCATCTTGCTCCTTTAAACGAAGTATAAATGGATTATTTTTTTCTTTTTGTGCGTTGTAAATTTCAAAAGGACCTCTTTCTCTTGCTAAATTTACAGAAGATCTGTATGCAGCAAGTGCAGTTGTTTTATGCACTTCTTCTGAAAAATCAACTGCTACATCGCTACCATAACGTAATCCTAAAGCCGCCAGCATATCTCCTTCGGCAGTAATACCAACACCTGTACGACGACCTTCTAATGCTTTTTTACGAATATTTCTCCAGAGTTTATCTTCGGTCATTTTTATCTCAAAATCCTCAGGGTCAATTTCTATTTTATGAAGAATTTCATCAATTTTTTCAATCTCCAGATCGATAATATCATCCATTATGCGTTGTGCATAACCAACATGTTTTTTAAACAAATCAAAATCGAATCGAGCATTTGATGTAAACGGATTATTTACATAACTAAATAAATTAATAGCAATTAATCGGCAACTATCGTATGGACAAAGTGGAATTTCACCACAAGGATTTGTTGAAACAGTTTTATAACCCAGATCAGCATAACTATCAGGAACTGATTCTCTGATAATTGTATCCCAGAATAAAATACCTGGCTCGGCTGATTTCCATGCATTAAACACTATTTTTTTCCATAATTTTCGGGCATCGATAGTTTGTTTATATGCTGGTTCATCAGCATCTACAGGATACTGTTGTGCATATGGTTTATCAGAAACAATGCAACGCATAAATTCGTCATCTATACGAACGGATACATTTGCTCCGGTAACTTTTCCTGCTTCGAGTTTAGCATCGATAAATTTTTCTGCATCGGGATGTTTAATAGAAATGCTTAACATTAATGCACCACGACGTCCATCCTGAGCTACTTCTCGGGTCGAATTAGAATATCGCTCCATAAATGGAACTACACCAGTAGAAGTAAGTGCGCTGTTTAAAACAGGACTTCCTTGTGGTCTAATATGTGACAAATCATGGCCAACTCCACCTCTTCGTTTCATTAACTGAACCTGTTCCTGGTCAATTTTCATTATACCACCATACGAATCGGCAGGATTTTTATGACCAATAACAAAGCAATTTGAAAGTGATGCTATTTGGTATTTGTTTCCTATACCAGTCATCGGACCACCTTGAGGTATGATATATTTAAATTCTTTAAATAATTCGTAAATCTGTTCTTCAGGTAATGGATTTGGATATCGCTTTTCTATTCTTGCAATTTCTTTTGTTAATCTCCAATGCATTTCATCTGGATTTTTTTCGAATAAATTTCCAAATGAATCTTTTAATGCATATTTATTTGCCCAAACCCTTGCCGCCAGATCATCACCATTAAAGTATTCCTTTGAGCTTTTTAACGCCTCATCGAAGGTATACGTTTTTTGTCCCGAAAGCTTTCGGGATGTCTTTTCTTGCGATAACTCGCTTAATTTTTCATCAGTTGCCATTCCTTTTACGTACATTTTTTTCCTATTTATAAGGGGTTACCAATTATTTTATTGTTTCTAGATTTTTTTAAAGAGTATTGCTAAGTTAATTTAACTTGAAAGTTCTGACAATAATTTTTAGTTCGTATTTTTTAACATTTCGGTGGAGTTATTAACGAAGGTAGTTAATTATCTGAAAGCCTTGTTTTTAATGATTATTAGCCCCATAACAAAAAATTATTTAATATAAAACAAATAAGCTAAATATATTTTCACACCGATTGTTAATAACACAGACAAACCTTTTGAAACCTTTGTTAGTAATAGTTGTAGTGTTTAGTTATAGATACTATAAGTATGGAAAGAAAAGCAAGTACAGAAAAAACATCAACCTCGCTATGCTACTGCTTTATAATGCACAAACAATTTATTATTTTTTTAACATGGGGATTACATTTTCAAGCGAGCCTTGGTTATTAGATGGAATTAGATTCAGTATTTTGCATACTAAGGGATACAAATCAACATTATTGATTGGTGGATTAACATAGCCAACTTTAAAGGCCGGGCCTATTGCATAAAATATGGCATGCATGTCGGTGTTCGTATTGTCGTATCCATGTGCACCACCTTCAAAAACTTGTTTTTCTCTGCTCGGCCAAATACTCCAACTACTATCAGCTAACAATACAAAATCTTTAATGCGCACATTATTGCTGAAATGCATTCGAGGAGGAACTTCTTCCCGTTTCCATGCTTTTGTATGCGGAATTTCTTTTAGAACAGTAAAAGCAGTATCAAAATATTCATTTTTAGCATCAAAGAGGAAAATTGGATTTGTTCCATCTATCTGGTCAAACCATTCATCCTTTATATATTCATTTAAATAAATAGCGCTGTCATTGTGTATTTCAGACATGCCATGATCAGATAAAAAAATCAGGTTAATTTTTTCAGCAATCGGTAATTGTTGAATTCTATGATAGAAATCTCCGACTAATTTATCAAGATATTCGACGGTGGTTATTAATTCTTTAGAATTGGGGCCATATTTATTTCCCATTGCATCAGGTTCATGCATATACCACAAAATTAAGTGTGGTCGTTCGTTTTCTGGTAACTGAAGCCAGCTAATAACACTATCAATCCTATTTTCGAAAGGAACTGCCTCATTATATTCAAGATAATATGTTGGTAATGCTTTTTCAATTGGAGCTTCTGATCCAAGCCAAAAGTAGGAAGCGCTTTTAACATTTTGTTTTTCGGCGGTTGCCCAAAGTGGTTCTCCAGAATAAAATTCCGAGCTGGTGATTTTATATTTTTTCCCTAAATCATTCGCATAAAATTTGTTTAATACAATGCCATGACTTTCGGTATAAAGTCCTGTTACCATTCCATAATGATTTGAAAATGTTTTTGTAGGGAAAGATGGAATGAATGCTTCGGCTCTGACTCCATCTGTTGCAATCAGATCAAGGTTGGGTGTATTAGCTTTTTCGGGGTAATCCCATCGAAAACCATCCATTGAAAGAATTACAACATATGGTTTTTCTTCGGTATTGGTTTGAGCAAATAAAAAACCAATATTTAAAATTACTAATACGATTCCGACAAGTATCATTTTACCTTTTAGCATACGATTTAATCTCCTTTGATATGCACTAATAACAACCTAACCAAATCTTTTGTTTTGCTGTGAAATAAATTTAAAAAAGGGGCAAAATGCCCCTTTTTATTATTGCATCAAAAACTATTCATCAAGTTGTACTTCTAATTTTATAGTATAATCACTAACTGTACCACTATATCCTTTATAGGTTACTTCGAACACATCACCAACAGCAATATCATTAAAACGAGCTTTTAGGATTGTCGCTACTCTTTCTGCTATACCACCCCATGAAATCGTAAAGTTATGAAATTGACCATCTCCAGTAAGCTCATAATCAGCATCCACAAGAGTGTAAAATCTAGTTGCTGGCAATGTTGTTTCAACAAACTTTAATGGTGGAACAAATAACCAACCTTCGTCTGTAAATTTAAAAATCGCCGCCTGATCTACTGTACTATTGTATTCAGCCCATACTGAGCCATCATATACATATTCCTTAGCTCTATACTTTGTTGAACCACTGCTGTAATATTTATAAAGTATAACTTTCATATCTCCTTCTTCGTTTCCATAAGGGAAATTAAGACTTAGGAATGTTGGGAGGTAATCATTTGGAGAAACAGAGCTGGAAAAATTATTATAAGCTCCAGGTTCACCCATTGAATCATAATCATCAGAAGTTAATTCATAAACATTATTCATTTTTTTCCACTCACCACCTTCAAGATAGAAGACATCATATTTAACAATCACACCACCTGAATAATAATTATATATGATCTTCTTGTAGTCATATTCAGATGCATCTGCATATGCGCTATCTAGGAAGGCAGGCAAAAAATCTTCAGGTGAAACAGATGATGAAAAATTATCAAATTCTCCTGGCTCATCTTCACCCTCTCCCATCCAATCATAATCAGCGGTAACTAAAGTATAAGTTTCAAAATTGTCTGCATTGAATTCACTTATATATGTGTTTTGACCTCTGTAAAACTTATAGGTTACTTCCATTTCAGTTCCTGCTTTGTATGAAAAATAAAGATCATTTAGCAGATAAGGGATGTAGCTTTTAGCAGGGATATCATCCGAAAAGTTTTTGTAATCAGCAATATCTTCAGCATTTGAAGAATCATTTTCTGTTACTGCTGCATCTAAGGCAAGGTCACCTATAGTTTCATAATCATCTTCGGTTAAAGTATATACCTCAGGAGAAGTTGTTTTGTCGCTATATTTTAAATCAAGCTCATCTTGTGCCGCATTATCTTTATCAATTTCATCGTATATTTTGTCATATGTTTTGTCACACGCAGTAACCATCAGGACTAATGCGATGATAATATTGACTATTTTAAATTTTTTCATAGTTTATTCGTTTTTTGATTTATTAAAATTTAAGTTTT
>JAIFLC010000176.1 GCA_020049295.1 Bacteroidota bacterium | reverse complement strand
CAAATCGACAAAAGATGAAACGATTTTTACACTTAAGATTAAAGGCGAATAAAAACCTTTGAAAATATAAGAAAATGGTTACTGTTTATATAAGGTATTGTCTAAAGCATTTTAATTTTCTTAAGGAATATTTTATGTTTTATGCTCTAAGGAGCTTTTTTTAAAACAATAAAAATGATTATCAATGTATTTTGAATAGTTTTAGATTAATAAGTCAGGCTTATATTTTAAATTCTTGCATCGAACTTGCGTTCTATTAAAAATTGAACAATTAATTTATCGATAAACAGTATTTTTTAGTGTTTTATGCACTTTTTCTGAGTATATTTATAAAAATTACTAAAAAACGAATTTATTAATATTAAAAAAGAAAGGATAAGAACATGAACTATTTGTATATTATTATTCCGCTTGTATTGCTGTTTTTTATGGGAATACGTATTGTTCGACCAACAGAACGAGCTTTAATAGAAAGACTTGGTAAATACCATAGTTTTGCAAACCCAGGATTCCATTGGATTATTCCTGTTATCGATAAACTATATATGGTTAACGTAACAGAGCAAATGGTTGATGCTGAACCACAGGAAATTATCACAAACGATAATTTAAATGCCCGTGTTGATGCTCAGGTATATTTTAAGGTAAAATCTGACGAAGAAAGCGTTAAAGGTTCAATCTATAATGTAAATAATTACAAATGGCAGATTGTAAACCTTGCACGCACTACTTTGCGTAATATTATTGGTACACTTACACTTAAATCGGCTAATAGTGAGCGTGGTAAAATAAATGCAGATCTTTACACAACCTTACATATTGAAACCCAAAGTTGGGGTATTGAGATTGTTCGAACAGAATTAAAGGAAATTGATCCGCCAAAAGATGTTCAGGAAACAATGAACAAAGTGGTAAAAGCAGAGAATGAGAAAATTGCTGCTGTAGACTCTGCCACAGCTGCCGAAACAGTTGCTGATGGTGTAAAAAGAGCTAAGATTAAAGAAGCCGAAGGATTTAAGCAATCGAAAATATTGCATGCCGAAGGAGAAGCTGAAGCCATTAAATTGGTTAATGAAGCTGCAAATAAATATTTTATTGGCAATGCTCAACTGTTAAGAAAGTTAGAAGCTATGGAAACATCGCTCGAAAAAAACTCAAAAATAGTTATACCAACTGGCTCTGAATTGGTTAATATTATTGGTGATATGGCAGGAGCTGTTCCTATTGATATTAAAAAATAATTATGATTTATTTGATAAAAGTTTAATATCTCAATAATTAAACCTAATTTTACCCATTATTAAAAATTAAATTATGAACAACGGAACAGTAAAATTTTACAATGAATCTAAAGGATTCGGATTCATTAAAGATGCAAATTCAGCAAAAGAGTATTTTGTGCATTCATCAGGATTAAAAGAAACCATCAAAGAAAATGATGAAGTAACTTTTGATTTACAAGAAGGTAAAAAAGGTTTAAATGCAGTGAATGTAAAGCTTGCATAGTTTATATAATATAAACACTTAAAATCTTAAGTCTCGCCATTGGCGGGACTTTTTTGTTTAAACATATTTAATAAATTCAACTATAATTCACATTGGTGTATTGGATATTTTATTTGTCAAGTGACCTTTTTTAGAAAAGCCTTTCATCTAGTTTTAATTTTTAATCTGATTTAACCTCTCCTATAATAATGGTAAACTTTTTTTGAAGTTTTTTTAGTTGATTTATTGTTGTTTCAAAAGTTTATAGCTGGCAATGCCTCCTGTTATTAGGATGAAAAATGCGTGAATAATGTAACTAATTATAATAGTTGTGTAATAGTTTCATTTGTATAGGGATATACTTTTGTATTAATCAAGAATTTATATTCCATAACAAAATATTATACGATGAAAAATACAATTATTCACTCTGCAAAGGCAAAGTTTCTTTCATTAACGATAACGAAACAATCTGTTTTTATTATTGTTTTAGGACTACTAAGTCTTGGAACTTTTGCAAATCCACCGTTGGTTTCAAATCAACAATTAGGGATGTTCAAAAACTCAATAACATGTGTTGTATTAGAAAATGGGATTATTTCTTATAATACTTTTGTAAAAGATGCTGTTGAGAAATATTGGAAAATCACTGAATATGAGTTTATTGATCAGCAAGAGTTTGAAAAAAGAAGATTTGATTCGAAATACTCTTTTTTAGTGCTCATGAAAGGTGTTTACGAAAAAGATCCTAGCGGTGTAAGTTATAATTATATAAGCCTTGTGCTTGGCGATGCTACAACGATTATGACAAATATGCCAGAATTATGCAGTATACCAATCTCCTATTCCAACGATATTGGTGGTAATTATGAGTATGCAATACCTTCAATTGTTAAATTTGTTCAGAAACACGCAAAAAATCTTGAAAAAGATCGTTTTTTAATTTCCTTAAAGGGCTTAAAATTCTATAATTGCCGAATTGGATGTTTTAAAGACAAAGTATTGCTCTTAAATAAAGAGAAAATGGCTGCTGATGCAAATTCGGTGGAAAAAATCAATACAAAATATCCATATTATGTTAAACTTCTTTCTCCTTCGGAGATTCAGGAAGAAATTGCTTCAAATCCAACAAACGCCTTGCTTGAATTACATGTTGGACCAACAAAAGATGCCGGTTCAGGAAAATGCTTTGATATGATTTTTGATGTTGACGGAAATCTCTATTACTATAATTCCCGAAAAGTTACGAATGATAATCCTGATGGTTTTAATCTGAAAGATTTCTCTCGTATCAAGTAAATGGGTGCAATCAACAATAAAAATGAATAATTACTAATAACTAATATATAAAAAAATGAGAATTCTAATAATCGGATTTCTTGCATTTTTTGCTTGGTCAACACTATCAGCTTATATATATGTATGTAAGATAAAAGGATTGTGTGATGAACCAGTATCAATGCAATATGGGTATGTTAATCCCGTAGATACTGTTAATATATCTAATAATCAGCAGGATTTAGTTGATTTGCAGGCAGAATACCCTGAAAATATTACAATTTATTTTGAATTCGATAAATACGAATTCAACTCTAATGAATTGGCCGATAAGTATTTTGATGAATCGAATACTTACCTGGAACAAAACTCTCAAGCGAGAATCAGCATTATAGGTCATACCGATGCTTTAGGATCAGATATTTATAACCAGGCTTTGGGACAAAGAAGAGCTCAAAGCGTGCAGGATTATTTTTTACGCAAAGGTATGCTCGAAAATAGGATTTTAATTGAATCGAAGGGAGAAAATGAACCTGCTGATAATAATAATACTGAATCGGGTAGAGCAAAAAACAGAAGAACAGTAATAACTATAAAAAAATAAAGTCATGACGAATATAATAACTCTTTTAGCACAAACAAAAACCGAAGCCACCATCGAAATTTTATTATTATTGCTGGTAGCCGGAATTATTGGATATATAACCGCATGGCTCTATTATAAATCGGTTTATACAAAAAAGATCCAATCTCTTGAAACTGAAAATGAACATTTAAAAATGGAGCTTGAAGAAATTAAAGCATTGCATGCAAAGGCTTTAGCCGAAATTGATGATTTAAAATCAAAAAACAAAAAAAGTGTAATACTGTTGCATGAGAAAGACGATGCTTTGTCAGATCTTGCATTGCGAAAACAAAAAATAAACTACAAAAGCTTCGGTACTGCTACAGAATTAGAAATGGACGACCTAAGAATGATTAGTGGAATTGGCCCATTTATAGAAGAAAGACTGCACGATATAGATATTTATACCTTTAAACAAATAAGTAAATTTACTAAAGAAGATATCGTTATTATTAATGATGCTATTGAATATTTTGCTGGCAGAATAGAAAGAGACGAATGGGTTGAGCAAGCCAAAGAACTAGTTTTAGACGCTGAAAAAAGAGATGCTTTGTTTAAAAGAATAAGCGAAAGGAAATCGAGCATTTATTATAATAGGATAGGAACTGCAAAATTAGAGGAGGCCGATGACTTAACTGCAATTAGTGGTATTGGTGGTTGGATTAGTAAAAAACTTAATATGCTGGATATTTATACGTATCGTCAAATCAGTAATTTTAATGATGAAGATATTCAGTCGGTCACTGATGCAATTGAGTATTTCCCAGGACGAATTGAGCGCGACGAATGGATTGATCAAGCTAAGGAATTATTACGAGTTGAAGGTAAAAAGACGGCTCTCCTTAAAAGCATCTCTGATAATAAGAGCAGAATTTACTTTGATAGATTAGGTATTGCTCACAAGCACCATGCGAACAACTTAACCCTGATTAAAGGAATTAGCTCATGGATTGAAGAAAGACTTAATATGCTTGAAATATTTACTTTTGAACAAATCAGCAAGCTTGAACAAAAAGATATAGAAACAATTACAGAGATTTTAGAAATCGCAAAAGATCGAATTAAAAATGATAAATGGATTAGTCAGGCAAAGGAGTTTGCAAAAAAATAGATAGTTGAGTTTTTTTTAGGATTCGCCCGTTGGACCAATAAATGCCGAGTGCATTTAACTGGTTCAATGGGTTTTTTAATTGATAAATATATTCCCTTCGTGAGAACTCTTTTAACGACCAAAATAATAGTTCGGCCAAGCTCAATATGACTTCTTAATTAATCTATTAATTTCTATTAACACAAATCATAATAATATATCCAATAGTAATCTTGATGTCTTTATAAATTATCCTGAGGACAACAATATGGGTTTCCTAATATTACAAAAAAGAGGCTGTCTCATATGGACAGCCTCTTTATTTATTCTTTAATAAAACACTCTGAATTCATATCTATCTGTTTTTATAAAGCTTCTTTGAATATGAATTTTCATCAAAAACAACCTTTACAATATAAGAACCAGCACTTAGCTGTTTAAGATTTACTAATTCTGAAAAGATTTTTCCTGTCTTATTATTGCTTTTTTGATATACCATATTACCAGTAATTGAATATATTTCAATTTTAGTGGCTCCTGTACTTTCGGAGCTAAATGTAATCTCTACATAATCATTAGCAGGATTTGGGAAAATATTAAATTCAGAAATTAATTCTAAATCGGCGATAGATGAAGCTACAATACTTGCAGAAATAATATTCGAGTAGCTTGATGATATCTCATTATTACGCGCTCTTACTTTGTAATAATATGTTGTACCCACATTAACTTCTGAATCAATGTAAGATGTTGCATCTATTCCAACACTTCCAATTGCAAAGTATGTTCCAATGATACTTAACGATCGGTAAATATAAAAACCTGTTTCATTAGTTGAATTATCGGCCCATGATATTTGTATACTATCATTTTCAGCATTATCAACAGCTAGATTCGATGGTGGTTTAATTGTATCAACACAACCAACAAATATTTTAAAACCCGATGCATTTACTGCGTCATCAGATGTAAACCTTACATATAAATTTCCAGTTGGATTAACTGCCCATAGTGAGTCAGGTATTGAATTTCCGGTAAATGTACCCAGTAAATCAGATGAAACACTTTGTCCATTATAGATTGATAGATAGTCCTTATTCGATTCAAGGTCGAACTCCTCGAAGCTTAGTTTAATAGTTTTACCAATTGAACCAGGGCTTAAAAGAACCCAGGAAGTAATGCTATTTGAATAATTATCTACTCCACCATTATCAAATAAATAATAATTACATCGGGTAATTTCAGAATTATTCATTAAGGTCGACCCAACCATTACAGATTTGATATCAGTATATTCTGATGAATCAGAACCAACAAATGATTTTAGTCTATAATAGTAAATTTTACCTGAGATTAATTCGCTATCAGTATATTCAGTAACATTAGCAGCAGTAATAGCAACCGTATCAAAGCCTGAATTACTAGTTAAAGATCGCTCGATAATAAATCCAGATTCATTACTTGAATTATCTGTCCAGGTTAAGAATGCAGAAGTATTTTCCTGCGAAATAACAACCAAGTTTGAGGGAGCCTTTGGACCAATGGTTGCAGCTGAAAGATCTGCTGAATAAACCGAATGATATTCTCCATTCAAAGAATATACTTTATAGTAATATGCGGTTCCTGAGTTAAGGTTATTATCTGTAAATACTGTTATATCTGCACCTACAGTATTAATTTTAGTATATGTACCGCTTAATGTATTTGATCTGTAAATTGCAAAACCAGTTTCAATATCTGAGTTATCTGTCCAACTCATTTGAATTGAATTTATGTTTGCATCTACCAGAATTAAATCGGTTGGTGATGCAGGAACATAAATACAAGTTACATGAGCTAAAAATCCAGCTCTATTACCAGAACCATCTGAAGTAAATCTAATAGTTAATGCACCTTCACCGTTAAATGCCATAATCGAATCCGGCAGAGAACTTCCTGTAAGGGTTGCGATGAGTGGGTCGGTAATTAAAGAACCATCATAAACATATATCTTATCGAATATATTCTCAACATCAAATGATGTAAAATTTAATTTAACCTTTTGGCCAGCAACCATGGGAAACAATTTTATCGTTTTGTCCAGATTATTGCCATAGTTTTCATTACCACCCGGATCGAGTAGATAATAATCACAACTCATTATATAACCATTATCGAGTATTACATTGCCAGCTACAATACTATCAACCTGAGTATATTCGGATGAATCAAGTCCAATAATTGAACGCATTCTATAATAATATGGTGTATTAAAAACCACAGTCTGATCCGTATAATCTGTACTCTCCGCATTCATAGTGATTAATTCAGCAAATCCGGATGAACCATTTAATGATCTTTCAATTACAAATCCTGTTTCGTTAGAGGAGTTGTCTGTCCAGCTTAGTTTAACAGTAGAATTGCCAGTTGCATATGCCCTAAAATTTGAAGGAGCTTTGGGGCCTGTTGTTGTAGCCATTAAAGTATCGGAAAGAATAGAAACTCCATCCACACCCTTTGCTCTAACAGTATAGTAATAACTTGTTCCCGAATTTAAATTAGTATCAGCAAAAACATTAACATTCTCAGCTAAGGTATCTAAGCAGACATATGCTCCATTTTCTGTAAGTGATCTGTAAACATATGTACCATTATCATGAGTGGAATTATCTTTCCAATAAAAGCTTAGACTTTTAGTGTCTGCTGCTAAAAGAGTAAGTTCAGATGGCGGTTCAATTGTAAATAAACAAGATACATGAATTTTAAATCCTGAATAATTTGTAGATGAATTGGATACAAATTTTAATGTTAATGAGCCACTCGGATTAGTAGCAGTTATACTAGCTGGAATCGTACTGCCTGATAATGTTGCCAATAAAGGATCAGTTGTTGATGGTCCATTGTAAACATAGAGATAATCACTTGAGCTTTGTAGATAAAACGATTCAAATACAAGTTTTACTTTTGCACCATATTCGGTAGGATTTAATATAGTTGTTTTGTTTGAACTATTTGGATAGTTATTTAAACCACCCGGATCAAGAACATAATAATCACATCTGGTTACTGATATATTGTCCATTATAACCGATCCAGTTAAACATTTTACAGTTGCTGTATAAATAGATGAATCATTATCAGCTTTTGCAAACATTCTATAATAATAAATTGTATTGTATGTAAGACCTTCATCGATATAACTTGTAGAATCCGCATTAATTAAAGCAATATTAACAAATCCGGCATCTTGTGATAACGAGCGTTCAATAATAAAATTAGTTTCATTCGTTGAATTATCAACCCAATTTAGGGTAATAGAATTGTTCGTTTCCGAAATAGCAGTTAGTCCTGAAGGAGCTGCCGGGCCGCCTGTTGTTGCCGCCAAATAATCAGAAAAAGCAGAATAACCATCGGTACCTACTGCTCTAACCTTATAGTAATATGTTGTAGCAGGATTTAAATTATTATCGCTATACTGAATTACGTTCATTCCCACATTTCCAACCAGAGTATATATTCCGGTTGATGAAGTTGATCTGTAAATATTGAATTTTAATTCATTATCCGAGTTATCTGTCCATCCAATAGTAATTGTTTTGGTTGTAGAATCTATTAAAACCATGTTTGAAGGAGCTATTGGAATTTGAATACAAGAAACCAATGTTTTAAATCCAGAATTGGTTCCTGAATAATCGGTTGTCATTTTGAGTGTTAAAGAGCCGCTTGCATTCGTTGCATTTATTGAATCGGGCATATATGTACCAGTAAGTGTAGCAATTAAAGGGCTTGAGATAGTTGCTCCATCGTAAATATAAAGTTTGTCGTAATTAGTTTCCAAACTAAATGATTCGAAAATTAATTTAACTTTATCGCTTGAACTAACTGGATTTAATACCATTGTTTTGGTTAGGTTATCTGAATAATTATTTATTCCTCCCGGATCGAGCAAATAATAATTACATTGTGTTACAGTAATATTATCCATGATAACTGAACCAACGAGTATTCCTTTTACATTTGAGTAATTCGATGAATCTGTACCAGTAAATGCTCTAACTCTGTAATAATAAATAGTATTGAAGGTTGGAGTTTCGTCTGAGAAACTGGTAGCATTTACGGTTGCTTCAGCTATTTGTGAAAATCCGGAGGTAGAAGCAAGAGAACGTTCAATAACAAACCCTGTTTCATTCGTTGAGTTATCCATCCATGTTAAAAGAGCCGATGTACTGGTAGGAGAACTTGCATTTAAATTACTTGGTGCTGCAGGTCCTGGAGTTAATACACTTAATGTATCGGACCAGTTTGATTTATTATCTGCTGTAATCGTTCTTGCCCGATAATAATAATTTGAACCAGAGAAAATATTTTCATCATCAATATAGGATGTTGTGTTTGGATTTGTTGTTGAAATAGTTGAGAAATTAACATTATTGGTTGATCGTTGTATCTCAAATCCTGTTTCGTTCGAAATGGTATCTGTCCATGAAAATTCAATGGTATCAACTGTATTTTGAACCAACGTTAAACCATATGGAGAAAATGCAGGATCGACACAGGTAATATAAGCTTCCCAACCAGCATTTTTAAGAATATCATCACCAGATACAAACTCTAATGTAAGTTTACCCTCTGAATTTGTTGCAACAATAATATCGGTAGGAATTGTGCTACCTGTAATTTCAGCAATTTTGGATGATGATGTACTGCTTCCATCATATATAGTTAGTTTGT
Source organism: Bacteroidota bacterium (assembly GCA_020049295.1). Lineage (GTDB taxonomy): Bacteria > Bacteroidota > Bacteroidia > Bacteroidales > UBA12077 > UBA12077. The sequence continues at coordinate 793 of JAIFLC010000176.1, read as the reverse complement.
CATCAGAAGTTAAGCTCAATGTATTAAGAGTGAATTTTAATTGTTTGGCAGGATCCGCAGGAGTTAAGGTTTGAGTATAATTTTCCAATGATGCATAAGGATTATTTACCCCGGCATCAAAGTGATATGTATTACAAACTGTTTTATTGCCCTGATCAATAGAAATAGATCCTGTTAATACTGAAACCTCATTACTATAACTAAAATAACCGTTTGAATCAACTGCTTTGATTCTAAAAAAATACTTAGATTTATTTACAATTCCATCAGTAATAATAGTGGTGGTAGTATTTGCAGCTACAGTATCTATCTCGGTATAATTTGTATTGTCGCCAATAGATTTTTCTATAATATAATTTGCTTCTGTAGTGGCATTATCAGTCCATGAAAGATTTATTGCCAAAGGAGAAGATTCGGTTCCTATTAAACCGGTTGGAGCGGTTGGCGCTGTACCTGCTACTGTCGAATATTTAATTACCAACATAGGATGCTTGCTGATTTCTGCATGATTTGCAGAAGCAAAGGTTAGTCTGCGATAATACTCTTCTGTTACCAGTTTTAAAAGGAAACCATGGTTTCCTTCTATAATCATGTCTTTTACCAAATTGGTAACATCAATGTTTAGATAATCTTGATTAGGGTTGATGCTTTTGGGTAAAGTAACCTGATTTGTACTTGTTGCCGTAGGTTGATTATTCCAGGTAAGCGTTGATGCATCCCATGCCTGGTTTACTCTCATTAATAAACTGGCATTAGAACCTGAAGTTGTCGAATGTTCACCACTTGCACTTAG
>JAIFLC010000190.1 GCA_020049295.1 Bacteroidota bacterium | reverse complement strand
TCCTTTCTTATGTGCCATTTGATTTAAATATTTTTAGTTATGCAACAATTTCTTCGATCTGAATACGGGTAAAACTCTGACGGTGACCGTTAAGTTTTTGATACCCTTTTCTTCTCTTCTTTTTAAATACTAATACTTTATCGCCTTTGTCGTGTGATAAAATCTTTGCGGATACTTTTGCGCCTTTCACGGTAGGTGTTCCAACTTTTACCTTTCCGTCATTATCTAGCAACAGTACATTTTCGAACTCAACAGTTGCTCCTTCTTCACCTTCTAAACGATGAACAAAGATTTTACTGTCCTTTTCTACTTTAAACTGCTGGCCTGCTATGTCTACAATTGCGTACATTGATAAAAAATTTTAACAGTTTGATTTACAATTTTGGAATGCAAAAGTATAAAAGTTTATCTGATTAACAAAGATTTGATAATTTTAATTTTATTTTCTGCAATAATATATTAAAAAACATGACAAATATAAGGTAAAAAATATGCTGTTTTTTTACTTTATAATATTAAATATTGCAAAATTTTGGAACCTTTCTCGCAAAATTTAATTTTAGAGAAAATATTAGATAAATTTGCAGAAATAAAACAGACTATGGCAATAAATATTTTTCATATCCCAAAAAACAAAAAGTTCAATTACAAACCTCGTTATTATGATGAACAGAAAGAGGATCTCGAAAACAGAATTGAACAGATAAAAAGAGAATTAGGGAAAAGCGAAAATCAAAGTGACGAACCCTATTCGCCAAATATCAAAGGTCGAATGAAAGGATCCACTCGACGATCTTTGCAGGATAAACAAAAATCAAATCTGCGTTTGATCTTCCTAATTGCCATACTTGCCATTATTGCTTATTTTATGTTTTTTGCCAAATAGCAATATCTAAGTATGGCCGACATTATACACCTTTTACCCGATTCGGTTGCTAACCAGATTGCAGCAGGTGAGGTTATTCAACGGCCAGCATCTGTTGTAAAGGAGCTGGTAGAAAACTCTATTGACGCAAATGCTACATCAATAACCATTAATATAAAAGATGCCGGTCGGACACTAATTCAGATTATTGACAATGGTACGGGAATGTCTGAAACCGATGCCAGATTATCGTTTGAACGACACGCCACATCAAAAATAAGAAAAGCAGAAGATTTATTTTCAATAACAACAATGGGTTTCCGTGGTGAAGCACTTGCCTCAATTGCCGCTGTTGCCAGTGTTGATCTTAAAACCCGTTTAGCTACAAATGAAACTGGAACACATATTGAAATTGAGGGATCTGTAGTTTTAAGTCAAAACTCTGTGAGTTGCGCTCCTGGAACAATTTTTACGGTAAAGAATCTTTTTTATAATATCCCTGCCAGAAGAAAATTCTTAAAATCGAATACTACTGAGTTTGGACATATATTAAGCGAATTTGAGCGTATTGTATTGGCTAATCCCGGTGTTGAATTTAAACTCTATCATAACGACAGTCAGCTCTTTAGCTTACCTCAAACGCATATAAGGCAACGGATTGTGTCGGTTTTTGGTAAAAAAACAAACCAGAATCTTGTAGCCATTGAGGCTGAAACAAGTATAATTAATGTTCGGGGGTTTATAGGCAAACCCGAAAATGCACGAAAAAAATCAGGTGAGCAGTTTTTCTTTATCAATAACCGTTTTATGCGCAATCCCTATTTGCATAAAGCAATTGTTGATGCTTACAAAAATATCCTTCAACCAGATTCAATACCTTCGTATTTTCTTTATCTCGAAGCAGCTCCAGAAACTATTGATGTAAACATTCATCCTACAAAAACGGAGATTAAGTTTGAAGATCAGCAAGCAGTTTGGCAAATAGTACACGCCACTGTAAAACAATCATTAGGAAAAAATAATATTGTACCCTCTATTGATTTTAATGTAGAACAGGGATTTGAGATTCCTGTTTTAACCAAAAATACTGAAATAAAAAAGCCGGTTGTTGAGATTAATCCATACTTTAATCCCTTTGATGAAAAACCAGCCTCTTCCAGAGATCATAATAAGTCGGTTAGTTCGCTCGAAAAAGAAAATATTGCTAATTGGGAAAAACTTTATGATGGTTTCGAGAATGAAAAAAACCTGAAAGATGATGTTTCAATTCCAACTCAAGTTGAACCTCAACAGAAAATTAATGACTCTAATTTAAGCGGTAAATACTTTCAATTTAAAAACAAGTATATTCTTACGCCTGTAAAATCTGGGTTAATGGTTATTGACCAGAAGAAAGCCCATGAAAGGATATTGTTCGAAAAATTTATGTTTTCGCTCGAATCAAGAACCGTAATATCACAACGCACTTTATTTCCAAAAATCATTGAGTTGAGCCCGAAAGAGCATGGATTGTTAATGGAAATTATTGATGATATCAGGATGCTTGGATTTGATATTTCGGATGCAGGCAATCACTCATTTACTGTAAATGGTCTCCCGGGCGATTCGAGTGACCAGAAACCAGAACAGATAATAGACAAGTTCTTACATGAATATTTGAATACCGAAATAGATATAAGAACAAGAGCAAAAGAGAAAATTGCACAATCAATGGCAAAAGCATCTGCCATAAGCAGTAACCAGAATTTAACAACAGAGGAAATGAGTGAGTTAGTTGATTTACTGTTTGCCTGCTCAATACCGAATTTTTCGCCTTTTGGGAAAAAAATTATATCCATTTTAAAAACAGAAGAGATTGAAAAACGTTTTAGTTAAATATTTAAAAAAACAATTATGCCTTATTTCAAATCATCCGGTTTAAGCAATATACCCCCTGTTGTTAAGAATTTAATTCTTATTAACATAATTATGCTATTGGCTTCATGGGTATTTAGTAGCGCCTTAAATATTCAGTTAAACAGTATTCTTGGATTATATTATTTTAAATCTGAGCTCTTTGAGCCTTTTCAGATTGTGACCCATATGTTTATGCATGGTGGTCTTATGCATCTGTTCTTTAATATGTTTGCATTATTTATGTTCGGACGTGTATTAGAAGCAGTTTGGGGAAGCAAGCGTTTTTTCATTTATTTTATAATTACTGGTTTGGGAGCAGCTGCATTACATACGTTGGTTATTCATATTCAGATGCAAAGTATTTTAAATGATGCAACAGCTTATTTAAATGCTCCATCACCTGAAACATTTGCTGCTTTTATAAGAGAGAATTTTAACGAATACTATTCACAAATCTATAACGGAATGCTTGATAAATGGTATTCCGATCCAAATAGCACTGAATATATTGCTGTTTCGAAACAATACGTTTCGGATTTAATAAAATACAGAATGGATATTCCTACTGTGGGTGCATCGGGTGCTGTTTTTGGTGTTTTGCTTGCTTTTGGTATGCTTTTCCCAAATACTGAATTAATGTTACTTTTTCCTCCAATTCCTTTAAAAGCGAAATGGTTTGTTATATTGTATGGCGGATTAGAGCTTTGGTTAGGATTAACCCAGCCAGGCAGCAATATTGCACACTTTGCCCATTTGGGAGGTATGCTTTTTGGTTTTATTCTAATTAAATACTGGAATAAAAAGAGATCTGATTTTTTTTAATATCATTTTTGTTCATGAATCTGGTATCGCATTTAAAAGCTAAAATATGAGTATTGCAGATGAATTAAAACAATCGTTTAAGAGAGGAAGCACGCTTACAAAACTTATCTATATCAACCTGGCTGTTTTTCTGGTAGTAAAGCTAATTGGTGTTTTTTACTTTCTATTTAAAATTGATGATGGATTTTCACTAATAAGCTGGCTTGCCGTTCCGGCTGATCTTACAAATTTGATATATAAGCCATGGACTGTTTTGAGCTATATGTTTCTTCATCAAGATTTTTTGCATATTCTTTTTAATATGTTATGGCTTTACTGGTTTGGCCAGATTTTCCTCCATTATTTTGATCAGAAAAAATTACTTAGTGTTTACCTTTTAGGAGGATTATCAGGAGCGTTTATTTATATTCTTACATTTAATATTTTCCCTGTATTTAGAGATATTCTACCCGTATCGTATGCCCTCGGAGCATCGGCATCTGTTATAGCCATTGTGATTGCAGTTTCAGTATATGCTCCAAATCATACTATCCATTTACTATTTTTTGGACCAGTTAAATTAAAATACATAGCCTTAATTACCATTCTAATTGATATATTAAGTATTGCATCAACCAATGCAGGTGGACATCTAGCTCATCTTGGCGGTGCGATGTTTGGATATTTTTATATTGTACAACTTAAAAGAGGCAATAATATCACTAAGTTCTTTGACCGGTTTATGGATTGGGTATTTTCGATCTTTAAACCCAGACCCAAAATCAAAGTTACTTACAAACGGCCAGTGAATGATATGGATTATAATAAAACGAATGCCCAAAAGCAGGCCGAAATTGACAAAATCCTTGATAAAATTGCTCAATCGGGTTATGAAAGTCTTTCAAAAAAAGAAAAAGAAGTGCTTTTTAAAAACAGTAAATAATTTTAAATTCGATTTAATTTATAAATAACCCTGTTTGAAAAATGTAATTTACTCCATAGCTAAATACCTGAATATTGCTTTTGCAATTGCACTTTTATTAGCTTATGTATCGGTTTATGCTGATCCGGAAAAATTTTGGGTGTTGGCATTTTTCGGACTTAGCTATCCATTTTTATTGTTTGTAAATGTTTTATTCGTAATCTTTTGGATTTTCAGAAAAAACAAACTTCTCCTCATCTCTTTACTATCCATTTTAATTGGTTGGAATCAGTTAAGATCTTTTATCCAGTTTCCAATACGAAATAAAAACATCAATTCGGCAACATCATTTACTATATTAAGTTATAATGTAAGATTATTTAACCTGTATAATTGGAGCCTAGATCCAGAAACTCCAAAGAAAATTTTTGATTTTATAAATAAAGATCAAATTGACATTCTTTGTTTCCAGGAATATATTACTCATACTACGGGTAAATTATCAGAAAATAATATTCGTAAAAACCTGAGTGTAAATTATAATGTGCACTATGGCTATTCTCATAGAACCTCCAAAAGTAATTATGGAATTGCTACATATAGCAAGTATCCAATTATAAACAGAGGTATAATATCCTTCGGAAACACATCTAATATGAGTATTTATACGGATATAGTAATTCAAAGAGATACTGTCAGGATTTTTAATTGTCACCTGCAATCTATACGATTTAACAAAAACAATTATTCCTTTATCAGCAATAGTAAAAGTTTGAATGAAGGAGCCAAAATATCAGAAGCAAAAGATATTATTATAAGATTAAGAGATGCTTTTGTTAAAAGAGCCACTCAGGCAGAAATTTTATCAACACACATAAAAAATTCTCCATATCCGGTAATCGTTTGTGGCGATTTTAATGACACACCAGTTTCTTATACCTACAATAAAATAAGTAACAATTTGAACGATTCGTTTATTAAGTCTGGAAAGGGCATTGGCAATACCTATCGAGGGAATTTTCCATCATTTAGAATTGATTTTATTTTCTTTAGTGATGAATTAGAATGTGTTAAATATATTGTTCCAAAAATCAAACTTTCAGATCATTACCCTGTACTTGGAAGATATAAAATCATAAATTAATGCCAGTTATCAGAAGGGTAACTGATTAAGATCGACATTACCACCAGAAAAGATTATTCCTACTTTTTTGTTTTTAAAAAATCCTTTGTTTTCAATAACTATAGCTAGCGGAACAGCAGCAGATGGTTCAATAATTATCTTCATTCGCTCCCAAACCAATCTCATCGCTAAAATAATCGTTTCTTCTTTTGTTGTAAAAATATCATCAACATGATCACGAATAGCCTGAAATGTGATTGTCCCAAGAGATGTAAGTAATCCATCTGCAATGGTATTTGGTTTTACCGAAGGAATTATAATTCCTTTTTTAAATGAGCGGCAAGCATCATCGGCATTTAAAGGTTCAGCACCATAAACTTTAATATTGGAATTAATTGCTTTTGAAGCAATCGCAGTTCCGCTCAATAATCCGCCACCTCCTACTGGAGCAATCACTGCGTCAAGAAAGGGAGCTTCATCAAGCAACTCAACTGCTGCAGTTCCCTGACCAGAAATTACATTAAAATTATTATAGGGATGTATAAATGTGGCTCCAGTTTTTTGTTGAACTAGCTCAAGTGTTTTTTCACGTGCTTCGAGCGTTGGCTCACAATAAGTTATTTTGGCACCATACGATTGGACTGCAATTTTTTTAATTTGAGGGGCATTCTCAGGCATAACTATATAAGCCGGGATTCCTCGTTGTCTTGCAGCAAGGCTAAGAGCTGCTGCATGATTGCCCGATGAATGCGTCGTAACACCGTTCAAAGCCTCAGCATCTGTTAAAAGCCTAATAGCATTTGTAGCACCGCGAAATTTAAAGGCCCCTACTTTTTGAAAATTCTCGCATTTAAAATAGAATTCGGTATTATAAAGTTCATTTATCAACGACGATTTTAAAACAGGTGTTCGATGAATAAACGATTCTATTCGCTTATGTGCATCTTTAATATTATCGAATAAAGGATAAAGTTTAGCATTCATCTGGAATTGTTTTTTTTCTAAAATTAATGAATCAATTAGTAACTTCTGGTTTTTTATATCTTTTTTTAAATACTTCAGATTTCTTTACTATTTCATCATAAAGTAAATAATCGCTAGTATTTATAATGTACGAATAGCTATAGTTGCAAGACTTCATAAACTCATCTAATTCGTTTCCATCCAGCCCTGTGAGGTTTTTAACAATCTCCCTATTGTATCTGGCTTCAGCTCTTAATTTAATTGGCTCTTCTTCTTTTAGTTCCATATATTTTCTGCGGCTTTTACCCTCTTTGCTAAACATATCATATAATAATGTAATTGGATTACCAAGATTTGGTTCATATGGTACAGGGTTCTCAAGCGTCGGAAGATCTTTCAATACTTGCTTGTTTATGAGATTTTCATCTTTTAACTTAAAATTAAGGACTTTGTATTCGAATTCCTTATAGGTCCCAAAATAGGTGATTGAAACTTCAGGCAATTCATATACCTTAAATTTTACATGAATTTTTATTAATGTATCTGGAATATTTTCAGGAACTTGATATTCTGTAAACTCAAATCCAATAGCTGAAATAATTAGCATATTTTTTGGCTTAACCCATATTTTAAAATACCCGATAGTATCTGAAGCAACTCCTGTTTTTGAATCTATATTTATAACATGAGCCAGCGAAACCGGTCTTTTTCCTGCGGTTATAACCTGTCCATAGATTAGTTTTAAGGAATCCTGAAAATCCTGTGCACTAACTCTACTATTAAAAGAGGTTAACACACAGGCCAAAAAAACAATTCTTAAGATGTGATTTATCAATTTTTGTTAAGATAATTAATGAGTAAATATAACACAGAGTTTTTAACTCTATTAATTGGTTTAACATACTTTAACTTTCAATAGGGATTTTTAATTCGTAATTCAAATCCTCTTACAAATTTAAGGAGAAAACAATTAACTATTATTTTAGTTATCTTTACATGATATTTATTGAAGAAAATAGCAAATTAATAAAAATCATTATGCACTCAGAATTAAGAGAGATTATAGAAAAAGCATGGGATAATAAGGAACTACTTGAGAAAAAGGCAACCCGTGTAGCAATTGAAGAGGTTATAAATCTGCTTGATAAAGGACAGATACGCGTATCAGAGCCAACTGATCAGGGCTGGATTTTAAATGAGTGGATAAAGAAAGCTGTAATTATGTATTTTCCCATAAGAGAATCTAAAGTAATCAAAGTAGGTCCTTTTGAATTCAATGATAAGATTGATTTAAAGACAGGCTATGATGCATTGGGCGTAAGAGTTGTACCTCAGGCTATTGCCCGGTATGGTTCATATATTTCGAAAGGTGTAATAATGATGCCCTCGTTTGTAAATATTGGTGCATATGTGGGGGCAGGAACCATGGTTGATACTTGGGCTACAGTTGGATCATGTGCTCAAATAGGAAAAAATGTTCATTTAAGTGGTGGTGTTGGTATTGGTGGAGTATTAGAACCTGTGCAAGCCGCACCTGTAATAATCGAAGATAATTGTTTTATAGGCTCAAGATGCATTGTAGTTGAAGGTGTTCATGTTGAGCAGGAGGCTGTTTTAGGAGCTAATGTTGTTTTAACTAAATCAACAAAAATTATTGATGTGTCGGGCCCAAATCCAGTTGAATTTAAAGGACGAATACCTGCTCGTTCTGTTGTTATTCCAGGAACATATACCAAAAAATTCAATGCAGGTGATTATCAAGTTCCCTGTGCTCTTATTATCGGAAAACGCAAAGAATCAACAAATCTTAAAACATCGTTAAACGATGCATTGAGAGATTATGATATAGTTGCTTAAAAAATGAAAAGATTTTTGATCATTCAAACAGCCTTTATTGGAGATGTTGTTTTAGCAACTCCCTTAATTGAAAAGCTACATGCGTTTTATCCCGAATCACAAATCGATTTTTTATTGCGCAAAGGGAACGAAAACCTATTACTAAATCATCCTTTTATTACGAATCTAATGGTTTGGGATAAGAAAAAAAACAAAAAAAAGAATCTTTTTCGTATTATTAAGCTACTCAGAAAAAACAAGTATGATTATGTGATAAACCTACAACGATTTGCATCTACCGGAATTATAACTGCATTATCAGGTGCAAAAACCAAGATTGGATTTAATAAAAATCCTTTGTCCTTTTTATTTACCAAAAAGGTAAATCACGAAATTGGGAACGGAAAACATGAGGTTGAAAGAAATATCGAATTAATCTCAGATATAACTGATAACGGCCTTTGCAAACCCAAATTATACCCAACCGAAAATGATTTTCAATTTACCTCTCAGTTTAAAACACAGCCATATATTTGTATTGCTCCTACATCGGTTTGGTTTACAAAACAATATCCTAAAGAAAAATGGGTTGACCTAATACATCAAATTGATCCACAATACCAGATATATTTAATCGGTGGTCCAGATGATGCAAATGCCTGCAACGAAATAATTGCATTAAGTAAAACAACCAATATAACTAATCTGTGTGGAAAATTGAGTTTTCTGCAAACATCAGCATTAATGTCAGATGCCAAAATGAATTACGTTAATGACTCGGCACCTATGCACATGGCATCAGCAATGAATGCCACTGTAACAGCTATTTTCTGCTCAACAATACCAGCATTTGGATTTGGTCCATTATCTGACAACAGCAGGATAGTTGAATCTTCAGAAAAACTTGATTGCCGGCCTTGCGGATTACATGGTTTTAAAAAATGCCCGAAAGATCATTTTAATTGTGCATTTACGATAAAAACAGCGGATCTTCTATTTTAAAAAAGACTTTAAATAGTTATTTAGCTTTCTAATACTTTCATAAATTCATTCAAGGTACGCTCAACAGAAAATTTGTTTTGGAGAATTTCAAATCCTGTTTCGCCCATTTGTTTTTGAAGTTCTTTGTTTTTATAAAGTTCAATAATTCTTTCTGTTAAAACATCAACATTGTAATCAGGAATAATAAATCCACTTTTTTGATCTTCAATTATTTCAGAAGAGCTTCCTGTATCAAATGCAATTAAGGGTAGTTTATAATTCATCGCTTCGAGTAAAACAAAACCAAATCCTTCCCATACAGATGGTAAAACAAATACGTGAATCTGATTGTAGAACTTTTTCATGTCTTCAACAAATCCGAGTAATTCAAACTCTTCTGTTAAACCAAGCTTCACAATATCAGTTTCGAGCTTTTTCCTCTGAGAACCTTCACCAGCTATTATAATCTTAAATGGAATACCTCTTTCTTTTAGTTTTTGCGCCATTATAACTAGGTAATGATGGCCTTTTTCTTTTGATAACCGACCCGCTGAACCAATTATTATTTTATCCTCTGGTAATTTTCTACATCCCTCGCCCTGCTTATTAACCTCAATTCCATTATAAATAACTTTAACAAAATCATTATTAATAATATCAGAGTAATTTAATAAAACACCCCTTTTCGAATGCTCAGAGTTGGTTATAATTG
>JAIFLC010000136.1 GCA_020049295.1 Bacteroidota bacterium | reverse complement strand
TTAGCAATAACATCCGATGAAGAAGCGTGTTTTTTGGCTTTTTCAAGAATTGTACTAAAAAATTGTGCATTTTCAATCGCTTTATCATCATCAGCAACTACAGTTAAAGGGTATATGGGTTCTTTTGATTTTGGATCTTTTATAAGTATTGAAAAATTTATAAGTTGCTCAATGCGTTCAGGATTTGATACGGGTACAAGAATTTTTTCTGTCAATTTATTGATTTCTTGTTTTACATCACTTGCAGATGTTGCTATTTTTCGTGCAGCATTTTGGGTTACAAATGATGCTATAATGCTTGTTACAAGTATAATAATAATGGTTGCATTTAGAATGTTTTCATCAATTATATTAGCTTTAAAACCAACCAAAATAACTGCAAGAGCTGCAGCTGCATGAGAACTACTAAGCCCAAAAATTAATTGTCGTTGAGGCCTTGAAAACTTAAAAAGTACTTGAGTAAAAAATGCAGCCAGCCATTTGCTAAATACGGCCATTAATGTAAGAACTGCACCCACGATTAGAGATTTCGGACCACCAAATATTACGCTGGTATCAACAAGCATACCTACCGAAATAAGAAAAAATGGAATAAACAAAGAATTTCCAATAAAATCGATTCGATTCATAAGCGCAGAAGAATGCGGTATAAGGCTATTCAAAGCAAGCCCGGCCACAAAAGCTCCTATAATTGGTTCTAATCCGGCTAATTCTGAAAGAAATGCGGCGATAAAAACGATAAATAATACAAAGATATAATGAGCATAACTTTCGGTTTCCAACTTTTTAAAAAACCATCTGGTAATTTTGGGGATTATAAAAAACATAATAAATAGAAATACAATCAATGAAACCCCTACCTGAATTAAAAATTCCTTATTAAATGTTCCTTGACTATTTTTGATAACACCTGCTAAAATAATAAGAACAGCACTATCTGTAAGTATTGTGCCACCAACCGTAATAGCTACAGCTTTATTTTTTGACACACCGAATCTACTTACAATTGGATATGCAACAAGAGTATGAGTGGCAAACATAGTAGCCGTTAAAAAACTGGCATTCAAATCATAACCGAGTAAATAATGGGTAATGGGAAATCCAAGAGTAAACGGAATAATGAATGTAAAAAAGCCAAATAGATAACTTTTTTTCTGATTGGCTTTAAACTCCTGCATATCAAGATCTAATCCGGCAATAAACATAATATACAGAATACCAATAGTCGCAAAAAGATCAACCGCACTGTTTTTTTCCAGAACATTAAATCCATGGGGACCGATTATTACACCTGAAATTATTAATCCTATTATTCCAGGTATATGCAGTTTCCTGAGTAAAATTGGGGCTAGCAATATGATAAATAGTATTAAGGCAAAAACCAATACAGGGTTTTCAAGTGGAAGTAAAAATTCATGCTTTAATTGTTCAAAAAAGGTATTCATTTTTTTAATTGAATGATATTATATGTAATAACAAGTCTATTGTTCATTGTGAAATAATTAGAATGCTTATTAATATTATTATGCCGTCAATTTACAAAATCTTTTTAAATTGGCTTTGGTTAATACAAAGAAAGATAATGTTGATTTAATTGTGAAATAACTAAAGATTATTGCGGAGATTAAAAAGGCTTATCAGGTCATCAGCAGAAAGGGTTTTTCCACTAATCTTGTGTTTTGCCATGCTGTAAAAAGGATTTCTTTTTTCCAGGAGGTTCTGAGCATAATGTGTTAAATCTTCTTTCGTTTTTCCCCATATTAATGGTCGCTCTGTTTTCGAATTCATTAGTCTACTTACCAGAACAGAAATATCCACTTCTAGATAAATAGTTATTCCGGAAGCATTCATATATTCCATGTTACTAAAAAAACATGGTGTTCCTCCTCCAGTCGAAATTACTGCATGCTCGTTTTGCTCAATAACTTTATAAAGTACTTTTTTTTCAATCTGGCGGAAATTTTCTTCACCAGATTGATACATTAATGATCGGATGGTTTGTTTCTGATCTTCTTCAATAACCTTATCAAGATCAATAAAAGGCATACCTAGTTTATTAGCAAGTTTTTTACCAATAGTTGTTTTACCGCTTGCCATAAAACCTAGGATAAATATTCTCATGTTTGTATGACTTTTATTATTTAATCATTCCTTGTCCAAATCAAAAAGGCTCATTTGCGAGTTATCTTCTTCTTTTGGAGTGTTTTCATCTGAATCTTCTGAAACTGGATTTTTATCAATTCTAACTAATGGTTCTATTTCTGTTACCACTTTTACCTCGTAATTCGACAATCTCTTACCCTTGGCTTTGTAGCTCTTAACTCCTATAAAATCAGCCACTTCTATAATTTCATTTTCACGGCTTTTATGCCTACCTCCAAAGCTAACCTCTAATCTCGGATATTCTACTTCGGTTAGCTTTAATAAACGCGATTCTTCGTTTTCACCAATAAAGCTGTTGAGCTTATCTGTTGGCTCAAGCGTAAACCTTTTTAAATAATAGAATTCAAGATCTGCATCATAATAAACAGCAGAATATATTTTTTCTGGTCTATATTTTTCTACAATAAAAACATCATCTTCGAAATGATTCATAAGATCATAGCTTGACAACCTGTATTTACCTGATTTTGTAATCACCAGAATTTTATCATCTGCATGAAATTCACCCAAAAACCTACCACGGCCATCTGCATTTAATCGTAATACTTCTTCTTCAAACCATATTTTTCGACCACCTAATGTTGAAAAGCCTTCTTCTTTGAGAACAATTTTATGAATTGCATATTTCGATAATACATTGCCCATCGATTGTTTACCTTTAATTGCAAGTTCGCTAAAGTTATATTCAAATACAGGTTTTTTAAGACGTGGACGTGGGCGCAGAAATACTTTAATAACTTCAGCTTCACCATTTGGATTTACACTCATATAAAGGATTTTGGATCCCTTGGTTCCTTTTGTGATTTCGTATTCTTTATCACGTGTAATTCCTGTAATAGCGCATCGTTTTACCATAATAGCACCATTTAAACCATCGCGATACACGATATTGTAAATTGTTCGGTTATCGTTTCGTTTAAACACAGCGGCATGAATAATATCTTTACCAACAAAGTTTTTTTCAGTCACTTTGGTAATCATATATTTACCATCACTTAAAAAAGTAATAACCTCATCAATATCAGAACAATCACAAATAAATTCATCCTTTTTTAAACCATAGCCAATAAATCCCTCTTCGCGATTTACATACAATTTTTCGTTTGCAACAACAACTTGTGTGGCAGCAATAGTCTCAAGATTACGAATCTCTGTTTTTCGTTCGCGTCCATCACCATGTTTTTTTCTAATTTGTTTAAAGTAATTTATTGCATACTCAATAATATGATCGAGATAATTCTGAACTTCTTTAATCTGTTCTTCCAAACCACGGATAATGTCATCTGCTTTTTTAACATCAAATTTTGATATTCGCTTAATCTTTATTTCTGTAAGTTTTTCAATATCTTCAACGGTAATCTCTCTAAAAAAGAGTTTTTTATAGGGCTTTAATCCTTTTGCAATATCAGCAATTACAGCTTCCCAGGTTTCAGATTCTTCGATATCACGGTAGATTTTCTTTTCTATAAAGATTTTTTCCAACGATGACATGTGCCATGATTCCTTTAATTCGGCTTTTTTTATTTCGAGCTCTCTGGTAAGCAATTTAACTGTATTGTCGGTTGAAATCTTAAGTAATTCTGTAACACCAATGAATATGGGTTTTTTCTCTGCAATAACACAAGAATTTGGTGATATTGGCACCTCGCAATCAGTAAATGCATAAAGAGCATCAATGGTTTGGTCAGGAGAAATACCAGGTACAAGATGAATTAATATCTCAACATTTTCAGCGGTATTATCATCTATCTTACGTATTTTTATTTTCCCCTTTTCAGTAGCCTTGAGTATTGAATCGATAAGACTTTGAGTGGTTTTACCAAAAGGCACTTCAGTGATTTTGAGTGTTTTTTTATCTTCTTTTTCAATCCGGGCTCTTACTTTAATTGATCCACCACGAATACCATCATTATAACGACTAAAATCAGCTATTCCTCCGGTTGGAAAATCAGGGTAAAGTTCAAAGCTTTTGCCTTTTAGATGAGCTATTGAAGCATCAATCAGTTCGTTAAAATTATGAGGCAGAATTTTCGAAGCCAATCCAACCGCAATACCTTCTACTCCTTGAGCGAGCAATAATGGAAATTTAACTGGTAGCGTTAATGGTTCATCATTTCGTCCATCGTATGATTTTTTCCATTCAGTAGTTTTAGGATTAAATACAACATCACCAGCAAATTTTGAAAGCCTTGCTTCGATGTATCGAGGTGCTGCAGCACTATCTCCGGTAAGAATATTACCCCAGTTTCCCTGGGTATCAATTAATAAATCTTTTTGTCCGAGCTGAACCAGTGCGTCACCAATCGAAGCATCGCCATGTGGATGAAACTGCATAGTAAACCCGATAATATTGGCTACTTTGTTGTATCTTCCGTCATCAAGTCGTTTCATTGCATGCAAGATACGACGCTGAACAGGTTTTAGACCATCATTGAGATGAGGTACAGCCCTCTCGAGTATTACATAGGATGCATAATCGAGAAACCAATCTTTGTACATACCCGACAGGTGTACAATTTTGTGAAGCACCCCATTGCTCTGACCATTTTCATCAATGTGTTGATTTATATCTTCGTTTTCCGGAAGTTCAATATTGTTCATATTCTCTTTACTCATCCTCTTCTATAATAAACTAATCAAAAAATGTATTCTCTAACCTTCGTTGATAACCTCTACCTTAAGGTTTTCGACAATAAAATCTTGTCGTTCAGGAGTATTTTTACCCATATAAAACTCTAGTAAATCGTTTACGGCATCGTCACGTCGTAATCTTACAGGATCAAGTCTAATATCTTTACCAATAAAATGCTTAAACTCATCTGGGGATATTTCTCCTAATCCTTTAAATCGGGTAATTTCGGGATTTTGACCCAATTTTTTCATTGCTTCTTCTCTTTCGGTTTCGCTATAACAGTAAATTGTTTCTTTTTTATTACGAACTCTGAAAAGAGGTGTTTGCAAAATATATAAATGTCCGTTTTTAATCAAATCCGGAAAAAACTGAAGGAAAAAGGTCATAAGCAATAACCTTATGTGCATACCATCTACATCAGCATCAGTTGCAACAATAACTTTATTATATCTCAAATTTTCTATTCCTTCTTCAATATCTAATGCAGCCTGAAGCAAATGAAATTCCTCGTTTTCGTAAACCACTTTTTTTGTTAATCCATAGGTATTTAAAGGTTTACCTTTTAAACTGAAAACGGCCTGAGTATTAACGTCTCGCGATTTAGTAATAGAACCGCTTGCTGAATCACCCTCAGTAATAAATATCATAGTTTCTCTTTTTAACTCTTCAGCAGTATTAAAATGAAACCTGCAATCACGCAGTTTTTTATTATGAAGATTTGATTTTTTAGCTCTCTGCTTTGCAATTTTCTTAATATCAGAAATTGCTTTTCTCTCTTTCTCTGAATCAAGAATTTTTCGATGCAGAATATCGGCTGTTTCCGAATTTCTGTGTAAGTAATTATCCAGTTCTTTTTTAAGAAAATCACGGATAAAATTTGTAACAGAAATACCATCAGGTGAAATATTTTTTGAACCTAATTTAGTTTTGGTTTGTGATTCAAAGACAGGTTCTTCGACCTTAATACTTATTGCAGCAACTACAGATGTACGTATATCAGAAGGATCAAAATCCTTATGATAAAACTCCCGTATCGTTTTTACCAGGGCTTCGCGAAATGCAATAAGATGGGTTCCTCCTTGTGAGGTAAACTGCCCATTAACAAAACTGTAGTATTCTTCACCATAACCATTTCCATGAGTCAGTGCAACTTCAATATCATAACCCTTTAGATGAATTATAGGATATAATCCATCAGAACTAATATTTTCTTCGAGTAAATCACGAAGGCCATTGTCGGAAAAGAATTTTTTTCCGTTAAGATTTATAGTTAGTCCGGAATTTAGGTAAACATAATTCCGAACCATGGTTTCGATATATTCTTCGATATAATGAAAATCTCCAAACAACTGACTATCTGGCTTAAATAAAACCATTGTTCCATTTTTTTCAGTTGTAGGCTGGTTTTCTTCGTCGAGAACAATTTCACCATGGGCAAATTCAATTGCTTTCTTTTCTCCTTCTCGGTATGCTTCTATTTTGAAATTAGCAGATAAAGCATTTACAGCTTTAATACCAACACCATTTAAACCAACCGATTTTTTGAAAACCTTTGAATCATATTTTGCTCCTGTATTCATTTTAGAAACTACATCCAAAACCTTACCCAAAGGAATTCCTCTTCCGTAATCCCGAACTTTAACCCGTTGTCCAGTTATTTCAATATCGATTGTTTTGCCAAATCCCATCATGTATTCGTCGATGGAATTATCCATAGCCTCCTTAAGCAACACATAAATACCATCATCGCTTGAAGTACCATCACCGAGCTTTCCTATATACATTCCGGGGCGTTTCCTGATGTGTTCTTTCCAATCTAACGTACGAATGCTATCTTCCGAATAATTTACCGTCATTTCACCAAATTTTTGTCAAATATATATAAAAGTAAGAATCCAGTTAAAAAAGTTTATCAACAGGGAAAAAACAACCAAAAAATGATATACTAGAATAATTCAATATTAGACTAGCTGAGATCGGCACAACTTAAGGTGTTTAAAAATAAGGATTGAAATTGCTTTAGTAAGTTTAAATTAATACTAAAACTACAAAGCTGTTGAAAAATAGATATTTATTCTAATCAGGTTAAACAAAATGCAATTTTATTCTACCTTGTTTCTAATTTGCATTAATTCACTATCCATCAATCTCTTAACATGGTTTGCTAGTTCTCTGGTATCCATATTTTGAAAAGAACTGTATGGAATTTCATCTAGCACTTTAAGTATAATATGATGAGTACCCATAAAAACTCCATATTTATTGAGCAAGTTATCTTTTGTACCATCTATAACAACCGGAATAATTGATTTTTTAGCAAGCTGAGCAAGCTTAAATGCTCCTTCCTTAAAGTTCCCTAATTGCCCATCTCTTGATCGGGTTCCTTCGGGAAAAATAAACAAAGTACATCCTTTTTTAAGTGCATTTTCCCCATCAATGAGCATTTTCTTTATACTGGCTTTACTTGTCCTAATGAGTTTGATATCACCACTTAAATGCATTAACCACCCATAAACTGGAATGCGGAATACCTCTGCCTTTGATACCCATCTAAATGGTTTTCCCAGCCTATACATTGCAATAATATCTTCAAGCGATTGATGATTTGCTATAACAACATAAACCTCCTCTTTCTTAATTTTCTCTCTACCAACAACATGCACATG
This sequence comes from Bacteroidota bacterium, assembly GCA_020049295.1. Taxonomy (GTDB): domain Bacteria; phylum Bacteroidota; class Bacteroidia; order Bacteroidales; family UBA12077; genus UBA12077. The sequence continues at coordinate 2,643 of JAIFLC010000136.1, read as the reverse complement.
CCACCAAGGGCTTAATCTGGTATAAAGAGATCCCCAGAATAGAGCCACCTTGCTCAAATAAAATAATCGATCATCAAAAAGAAAGGTAAATAACCATGTAATAAAAAAGATTGGGGATAAAAATAAAATAGTGAGGAAAATAATAATCCAAATAATTAATGAACGGATAATACTAATCATTTTTAATGATTCGTTAAATTTGTAAAAATGAAATATAAATCAAAAACCTGAATCAAAAGTAAGAACTTATTTTAATACTGAAAAAAATATTAAGCTTATTGGTACATTTTTTGATTTATTCTAATTAACTTATTATTTTCACAATTCGTTTTGTTTGTGTTATGATAGAAAATCAAATCTGAATGAACTCTAAAAAACTGATTATTACGGCTTTTCTATTTATTATTGGGTTTCAGGTTATGGCTCAGGACCAAATCATAAAACTTGATACAATTCTTCTTCTAAGTAGAAAGAAATTGGTTGTTCAGATAAAAAATGTGTCATCCGCCACCGTTCGATATTTTGATCCAAAAAATCAGGGATCCTTCACTATTGAAAGAAAGCAAATCCAACAAATTGTTTTTAGCAGTGGTAGAAAAGAAGTATTTAATAAACCTGCTTTCAGCATGGTTGCTGAAGGAGATTGGAAAACCATTATAGTTACTGATAACAAAAGCGATGTTTCTGGCTTGTATGACCTTGGACCTGTAATCGGAAGATCCTCGGCTGGAAGTAAGGATGCCAAATCGGCAAAACGAAGTGCCATAATAAGACTACAGAAAAAAGCTGCTCTATTGGGAGCTGCTATGGTGCTGGTTACAAAAGAAGAACCAATTGGTGGATATGGTGAACCACCCTCCTTTAATGTTGAGGGGATTGCTTATGGCTATGAACCTCCCAAAGAGAAAACTGAAGAAGAAAACCCACAATAATTGTGGGTTTCGTTTTTTATTTTATTATTTATAATAAATTTATTTTAATTAGATGGCAACTATTATTCGGACATACCTAATTCGCCTAAACCTTGAATAAATACAACATCTTTTGGAATTCTTTCTTTCTGAACTCTATATAAATCGTTTAGCAGTTCATCGCGAATAAAACCCTTTTCTTCAATCAATTTTTTTGCTGCTTCATAATTTCCTTCTCCCTGAATAACTAAAATGTTGTTGGCAAGTGCAATCATTACCTCTTTCATTTTTTCAAAATGAACAGTATATTTATTTGATTTAATATCATATGAAAAAGCTCCGGCATCCTGGAAATAATTAAACCGAATCATATTTGCAACACCTTGATCATTAGAAATACCGAAACGAACCGAACGGAAAATATCAGCCAGATAGGTTACATAATTATCCATCAGTGTTCCTGAGTTCAATTCGCCCATATCATATAATTTGGTTATAAAGAACAAACTTAAAATATCATTTTTACTTTCTTCAATAACATTATAATGTTCTTTTAACGCATCGCGGACAGATTCGTTTTTAATAGTGTTTTTTATTCCGAGTGAACTTCCAACCTCATAAAACATAGTATTTTCAAAAAAAGCATTAAAAGTGACATGTTTATGTTGTTCGGGGTTTATTAATAGGGTGCTCATGGGTTTAAGAATCTTTTCGAATTTTGCTTCCATAACATTTCTAAACTGTAGTTTTCTGCTACCAACCTGTAGCTGAACCTGACCATCGCGGGGCAAATTAAAAGCTATTTTTTTACTACCCGCATTCCAGCACCCTGAACAATAGATTACATCATAAACCATAATATCAGAAAGTCCTTTAGGCAATTCAGTAATATATTTTGCATCAACAGGAAGATTTCGTTGAAGGTATGGAAGTAATAAGGCGTATTTTTCAAGATTCTTACTCCAGTCTTTGTCTTTAACCAAAACCATTGATTGGTATGATACTTTTGACCAAAAAAGGCGATCATCAATATCATCAATCGGGCCAACAATAAAATCAACAATATTGTCTTTCATCTTCATCCATGCAATATCACTATCAAAATACTTATCAGTAATTAATGCTTTAGCTCTGAGCTCTAAATAATTTTTTAAATCCTTATTATCAGCTAGTTCGGCTGCTTTCAGCATTAAATTGGCAATGGTTTGAAGCTTTTCATCATACGCTTTATAATAAGGAATGGTTTGTAAACCACCTATTTCGTTTCTTCGGAGTAATGTATAGGAGCTATATTTTTCAAGATCTCCAAATTCTTCAAATTCCTGATAAGTCATATCTGGGGGATAAAAGTTAGCTCCATCAGGTTTTTTATTTACACCCTCGACAAAAGGCTCATTACCATTTAATCTGTCCCATGGGCCATAATTAATTTTTATATATTTAAGGGTATTCTCATCTGTAACTTTTTCGAAGAGTTGCTCTTTTTTGCCATAGGTTTGAATCCAAAATAATTCATCAATTAACTGAGCTGCTTCGAATAAATAAGGAAGCATCTTTTTCTGATTGACACTTAATACATCAAGGTTAGCATTAAGTTTAACATCCGCATAGTTTAAAAGAAGCTTTTCTATTTTTGTATGTGGCATATTTTCTTGGTTTTTATCTTTTTTTGTACATCCAGAGAAATAAAAAACGAAGAAAATGATTGCGGCGATAGCTATTTTTTTATACA